>NZ_NFUX01000002.1:0-202826 GCF_002264385.1 Paenibacillus sp. VTT E-133280 | reverse complement strand
CATTGTGCCGAAGGTAACGTAAACGAGCCAGCACCTATACACATGCTGAAGAACATTTAGAAGAACCCGCACCACATGCGGGTTCTTCTGCGCTATAAATATACTTCAACTTTTTTCATCAGTGGAAATTTTACGGCATATATTTCTCAGCAATGCTGGTGACATATCCGTCTTTTTTAGTGATCACACATGGGGGCATAAAATCAGTATATTGCTTGAAATATTCGATAAACTCCTGCTTGCTTACTTCTTTTAGAGCACCTGAATTAGCATCAACTATAGAATATTTGGTATCCTCTGTAACCTCTAATGGATCGGTATACGTATATTTGTTGAGGATATAAAATCCATTAGGCATATCATCATCTGGATTAATATTCAACCCTTTAAAGCGAGCGGAATCCTCCATTGTTAGCCATTCAATGTTATCAAAATCAAAGGAATGATTCTCCAGGCTAAGATTAAAAACATAGCCTATTAATATACTCTCGGGCGTGATCGCAAAATCATCAGCTGTAGCCTCATTGTCCACCACAAGCTGATCCAGCTTAACATGCTGACCCATTCCAATATCATTGCTTATATAATTCATTGCGACCTGTAAAGGATCAAGTTGTGCTGGCTCCTCCCCCTCATCAGCTAATGTCTGCAGACGGGCATAATATTCAGCTATCGTAACATCGGTTTGAGGTGTATTGTAATACTCATTTCCGTTCGAATCCTTCCAGCGCTCTACACTCCAAATCCCTGAAGCGCCTTGAATAACAGGTTGGGATAACAACAGTTGGCTTGTTTCGCCTGTAGTTAAGGGGAATTTCACTAGAATATGCTTCCCACTATAAGTTTCATGCGGAAGCTGATGGTTTGCTTCAAGAAACACACGCACTGCCATTTCTTGACCGGCTGGTGAAGACATATCATTCTCTCCGCTCCTGATGACGCCCAGATACTGCGGTGTTGAATTCATAATGGAAAAAATAAGTATCGGCTTTCCCATGCTTCCTTCTTCGGTAATAAATCCATCGACCATATTTTCCGTCATCGTCAGCTTAGTTGGATCATCCGGTTTCAAGCGATATTCTAAACTCCAAATTTCCAAGGGTGTTGCAAGCAGTTCGTCTAATGACGCTATTTTTTCAAGCTTAGTAATTTGACTATCAATTATTTTAATATCTGTACTGTTCTCATAGCTGGTAATGTTCTGCTCCATAAATTGCTCGGCATAATCCTTTACGGTTAATGGATCATTTTTTGGATTACTTATGAGCCCGACACACAGTGCAGCCACGACTAAGATTGCGACTAAAATAACCCAAAAGGCTGGTTTTTTATAATTCAGAATATTTTTAATTCGTCCTTTTGTGTTGCTCTCGCCAAAGGCAAGTGGCGAACCACCCATAAACCGTCTTCCAGTAGATAAGGACAAAAGTGATGTCGAATATTCCTTTTTAATTCCACTGCCCATCTGTCTTATGACGCTTTCGTCACAGGACTTCTCCATATCATCACTCATCAGATAAAAAGCAAGCCAAACCAATGGATTAAACCAATGTACACACAGAACAGCGAACGCTAAAGGTTTTATCATGTGGTCGCACCTGTGTATGTGCACTTGCTCGTGTTTGATGATATAAGCTTTTTCATGATCGGAAAGACCGTTTGGAAGGTATATTCTAGGCTTAAAGAAGCCGAATACAAAAGGTGTGGAGATGCCGTTATGCTCATATACATTTTCGAAAAGTGGGGTTGCGTCTCTTAAGTTTCGTGAAAGTCGAATAGTAGTAACAATGCAGTAAATGAGCAGCAGCACAATCCCAATCAACCATAGATATTGGACAATGTTAATCCACACATCTGAAGGATTTGAAGGGATGATACCACTTGGTACAGCAGATGTATAGGGGATAGGTACGGGTGATATATTATTTACGGCTTGCTCGGATGTGTTGATTACATTTGGGATTTGAGGCGTTTGTGTGTATAGCTTATTTAGAGGTGAGTTCTGGACTTCAGAAGGGATAAAACTATATATACTCTCCATCGAGAACGGACATAGAAGTCGGAACAAAACCACAGACCATAAGGCAAAGGAGAATATTTTGGGAACTTTTCTTAAGAACAGCCGCGCCACGATGATAAACACAATCACATAACTTCCCGTAATGCTCATGTTTAAAATAAGTCCAAACAGCTGAGCCACCGTTACTCCTCCTTATGCTCATGGATTAGTCTTAGAACATCATCAATTTCGCTTTCACTTAATTTCCGACTCTTTGTAAAAGCAGCCAAAAATTTGGGTAACGAACCGCCGAAGGTTTCCTTCACAAACGCCTTGCTCTGCTCCGCATAAAAGTCATCCTTTTTAATAAGAGAACCTACCACACCATTATCATTTTTAACAATCTCTTTAGCTTCAAGTCTTTTTAACATCGTATACGTCGTAGATTTCTTCCAGTTGAGCTCGGATTCACATAACTTCACCAGATTCCCTGAAGGAATCGGTTCGTGGTCCCATATTAATTCCGCAAATTTCCCTTCCATTTCGGTCATTCTGAGATCCTTCAACCTTGCACCTCCCGTTGGTCTACAATTCCTAGACCTTCCATTTGAATTAGAGTTTACAACTTGTAGACCGTTTTGTCTACAAAATATTTCCAGCAAAAAAAAGAGACTCTGTCTTTGTAAACATCGCCTCTTTGCTACCTTTATTAAGGGTAAAACACAGATAAGTCACGGAACAATAGTCCGCCCTCTTCTAGTCTGTTCAGCTCCTCTTCTACATCAGTTACAATATGGCTTTCTCGCTCATGAGCTGTATTGATTAACCACGGTTGCCCCTGTCTTAAAAAACAAAGATCATCAGGCACCCTAGTCTGCACCCATGAGTATAAGCTCGTAGAATAGGATAGTAAAATATCGACCGCATCCGGTGAACATCTAAAAAAATAAACATCTGCGTAATGTCCCATAAGCCGAGTTCCCGGCCAATAATCATCTTTGACGATCTCTTTGAGAAAAGGCTCTAACCGTTCCAATAGTTCATATCCTTCTGGCTCTAACTCCATCTGATCACGTTTGACCAAAATAAATTCATCACACACTTCCATAGCTACCTGTATCAGCGTCTTATAGGCCTGACCCGTTGGGTCCTGCAAAATAGTATTTATAATAATGTCCGCCCCTTACGTATTTGTATTATTTAAATACTCCTGATGCATCCTTCCCCAGCCACACATGCTATCCAAAACAGTAATTAGTGATTTGCCATGTTCTGAAATACTATATTCCACCCTCAATGGAAGCTCATGAAAAATCACACGATCGATAAGTTGATCCTCTTCAAGCTCCCGTAGTTGCTTAGTTAATGTCCCTTGAGAGACCTCTGGAATAATCCGCCTGAGTTCGCCAAATCGTTTGGTACCATCTATCAATAAAATAAATAAAATGAGCGGCTTCCACTTTCCACCGATCTTATCAAGCGTTGTAAGCACTCCGGCCAATCTCGGCTCCAGTAAATCCATGTGATCATCTCTTTCGATAGTTATTCTATTTAACAGCTAGTACGATCAATCGTACCTAGTACGAAAAAAGTGCGTACTGTGCAGAATTTCTTATATACCTAATAATAAAAAACAGAACTTAAAAGTCCATTTAACTATGAACGGAGTAGATAAAAATGTCCAGGAATTCATTAAAAAACCAGCGAATCGTCATTATCGGAGGAAGCTCCGGAATTGGGCTCGCGACTGCCAAACAAGCGGTTGAACAAGGCGCATATGTCATAATCGCCGGGCGTTCACAAGAAAAATTAGAAAAAGCCCAACAATTTCTAGGGTCCGAATCTAACGAAATTCATTCGCTTGATAATCAAAATGAAGAAGACTTAAAGTCATTTTTCGAAAAAACCGGCAACTTCGATCATTTGTTCACTCCCGGCGCCTCCTATGTTAGAGGACCAATTACTTCAAGCTTAGAGATTGCTCATAGCTGCTTTAATGCAAAGTTCTGGCCTCAGTATAATGCTGTGAAATACGCGATCCCCTATATAAACGCAACAGGCTCTATTGTTCTGATGTCTGGCGCATTCGGCCAACGACCACTTGCCGACGGTGCCTCCTATGCAGCTTGTAACGGCGCGATTGAGAGTCTGGGAAAAGCATTGGCTGTAGAATTGGCTCCTATTCGAGTAAATGTTATCTCCCCAGGCACCATTCATACCAACTTTAATTGGATAGGAGCAGAACAAGAAGCTAGAGACAAGTCCTACGATGAATATACAAATATGAATATCCTTGGCAGGGTAGGACATGCCGACGAAGCAGCACATACAACCCTTTATTTGATGACTAATAACTATACTACGGGAAGCACCCTATTTCCTGATGGGGGTTATATTTTACGATGAAAAATAAAAAAGCCCATATATTTGTGGGCTTTTTTTAATAAACTTAATCCTATGTAAGCGCCTGAATCGTTCCTCACTTGTTTCTTAATTAGGAATAGTATACTTTTTCTACTTTATATAATGTATGCTCGATAGTTGGGCAGAGATCGGCATCTACTTTATAAAATTTAACTCGAAAGTATAAACTTTTCAGAAAGTTCTTTATATTATTTTTTTGCCTAAAGGCAGGAAGAAACTCTGAACTTTTCTCCACATCACCAAAACTTTGAATCCATTGCTCTACATCAGTCTGACTAACTATTTTTCTATTTAAAATACTAATTATGGGTCTTACCATTCTCTCATCTTCCCCATCGGAGTAAATTCGATCTGTTATGATCATCTTTTCATAAACCAAATGGAGAATCGTTTTGAGGTCATTGTTATCCAGTTCGGAGCTTTGAGCTAAATCATCTAAAGCATCTGCTGCATGGGCTATGGCATGAGCCCAGCCCTTTTCTTCATCATACCCGCGGTAATCTCGCTCTTCTTGTACATTGTAAAATACTTTCTCTTTTATCTGATGAATTTGCTCTCTTGAGAGAAATGGTGATTCTCTATGTCTCTCTAAGACGAGTGGTATGACTAGCATTGAGAAAGATCGAGTAAAGACAGCGTCTGTATTTGTTTCACCAAGCTTAAAATGCAAATGGTTATGATCCAAAATAACTGGAAGAAGTTGTTCTAGTTCATTTGCAGTTAGAGAATTACCAGGAATCCAATGTGATAAGATTGTATAAATCAGGTCATCACGCAGCTCGGCATCCACAGAACCGATGTTATGTATCATTTCTTGTATCAACTGGTTGGTATCGGGAGGTGCTTGGTAGCCATTTTCTTTTATTACTATCAACTTTTCTTTTAAATTCATTTTACACACTCCTACTAGAAATTTCCGTATACAGCGCAATAGCGCGACAATTAACAGAGATATTAGTTTATAAAATGTCACACTATCCTTTCGGGTTGTTGGTATTTATCATGGTACTATATATAGTATTATGGGCAAACTTTTATTGTTAAGCGACACCCTTTTCACATTTTAGAATAGCCTATTCAATAACCAACCAAAGGTGGTACGAAAATGAACCAGAAACTAGGTACAACAGATTCTAAGCATCGTGTTATCCCCTTTAAAGGCGTCCTCAATTTCCGAGATATGGGCGGATACACCACCTCAGATGGCCGTAGAGTCAAATACGGTTTGTTTTTTCGATCAGCCGAATTAACAGGAATGACCGATCAAGATATAAAACTCTTAAAATCACTGGGGATAAAGACCATATTTGATTATCGGGGAATAGAAGAAATCCGTTTAAAACCAGATCCAGTCATTCCAGGAGTTAATAACATTTGTGTACCTGCACTAAAGCAAGAGGTGCCTGGAGACATGAGAGATGTGGTTCGTTCTGGATTCCTTGAACATTTTACGACAGACTTTTTGGTTAATATGTATTTGGATATGGCCTTTAATAACCCTTCCTTCAAACGACTTATGGCAACTATTATGCTTCCAGATGAATTCAGTATCCTGCATCATTGTGCCGGTGGAAGAGATCGCACTGGCGTAGGATCAGCATTCATCTTCCTGGCACTTGGGGTTCCAAGAGAGACGATTATAGAAGACTACTTGCTCTCCAATCAGACACTTGGTCCTTTGAATGAGCAAATAAAAAAGCAAGCCTCACAGCATTTGTCACCTAAGGAAGTCGATACTGTTATGGCTGCGCTTATACTGCGCAGAGAATTCATGGAAGCCATTTTCTCTGCCATCGACGCGCGTTATAAAAGTGTAGAGATTTTCCTCGAACAGGAATTCGGCATGACTGCTGATAAGCGCAAGCAGCTACAAGCCTACTGTTTAGAAGCTTAATAACTTATTGAGCCATGGACTAATCCATTAAGATAGCGATTAAAGTAGAAGAAGCGTAGCTCTTTAAGAGCTACGCTTCTTTCCATTTAATACTGACGTTCTTCCTCGTAGGATACAAACAACATTCTACGCTGTACATCCATCAACGATTTAATCACCCAAGTTGCGATCACAGAAACGACGAGTCCCGCTACAACATAGGAAATGTATTGCTGAGATAATGTCCAGTCGATATTAAATAAGGCAAACACACTATTCTCCAAAATATTCAAATCCATCGTTTGCAAGAAAATCTGATGTAACACAGGTAGTGTGATCAGACCGAGCGCAGCCGCTACCACAGTTATCGTTAATGAGAAGAAGATAATGCTGGATACGAATCGTCCCATAATCAGCATAATGTTACGTGCAAACTTTGAACCATCAAAGCCTAACTTCATGCGTTGCAGGAAGCCCGCTCCCTCTTGCTTCATATCCGTTCTACGCTCTTCATTCGGTCTTGGAATATCCAGTAGTGATCTTACTAGCTCTTGCTCAAATTTCACAATGTAGTCTAACCCTTTAGCTACTGCGAAAAATAAGGGAATACCGATAAAAATTGGTGTTAACGCAATGGATAACGCTAACCCTGTCACCATAAACACGAAATATACTATCGTAATCGGCAAAGAGATTATAAAATACAACATACTCCGATAGGTCTTGGGACTTGATCGACGTTTGCCTGGTTTAGATTGTGATTTCGATTCTACGGGAATCTGCATGGAATCTACCGCTCCGATCGGCATTGTATACAACTTATCATTCATTTCTTATGTCCTTCCTCTCACGTTATCAATTAATCTCATTATACGTGAGAATAAGAAGGCTCAAAACAGTCTTAGGACCGGAGTCTTACCAGACTAAAGGCTAGGATGGCTTTAGACCGGTAACAGCTACAAGCCCAGCTTATTTCCCTTCTCGAGCCGCACGATCTGCTGTTCTCCGCTATCTGCCAGCTCTCTGAACTGGTTAATGGTTTCACGCATTTTAGGAAGAGCTTCCTGCTTATACGTACTTATCGAATCTAAAGCAGATAGCACATCTGTAAATGCCTGTTTTAAAGTATCTACAGAAATGCTAGATTCTAGAGATTGCTTATGAATTGCTGCTCCTTGATCTTTCAGCATTTTTGAGGTGCCACTTATTAGCGTGTTGGTTGTTTGATTTAGGAGTTCAATCTTTTTCAAAACGATTCGTTGATTGTAGAGTGCACTAGCCACCGTAACGGAGATTTTCAGGGCAGAAACTGTAACATTTCTGGCTCTGTCTACCCCTCTGATTAACTCTTTGTTATTTCGAATTACTACTTCGATAGCCATAATTCCCTGCTGATTCACTACCAGCATTTGTTGCAAATCCATCACTCGCTGACGAAGTGGAAACAATACTTCCTCTGTGATGAACTTTACCCTTTCTTCGTCCTCATTGCGTAGCTTAGCTGCATCTAGCTGCGCCTCGATCTCCTGATCCATCAGCATGCCTAGCTGAATTTCCTTCTGTAATTTTTTAGTGAGCTCTCTAAGTGATTGCTGCTCGAACTCTAACGTTGTGTTATCGTTTTTCAATACGGTCTTACCTTTATCTAAAGAAATGATAATATCTGAGATTACAGCGTCTGCCTTTTGATACTTCGCGAAATAACTCCGTAATGGATTAAAGAACTTGCCTAGAAGACCACTTTTAGCAAAATCCACAGCGCTTGGGTCTAGATCTTTCAACTGGAGATTGAGCTCTGTTAAACCCTTAGCAACTTGCCCACCTTCATCCCCTGTTTTCGATAAATTCCCGACAGAAACTTGTAAAAGAGAGTTCTTGTCTGAAGATGATCTCATGGTGCTCATTCCGAAGCTGTCTATGGATTGCAGTACTTCTTTTCGTTTATCCAATGACTCTAAATCCAGCTCCAAAATCGTTGAGACATTGGTTATGGCCATTTCTTTCAGTTGCGTTACTTCCTCTGGCTCAGGTTTAACCTGAGCTTCAATCGCGGATTTCAATTTCTCTGGACTTACCACTTCCATCGTGAAAGACATAGAACCCCTCCTAACAAATTTAACTTACATTTGGACATTAAGTAGATTACCGATTTTATAGACTACGTCATCTGTATCCGCATTGATGTTAGCTGCTTCATTAATACTTGAAATGCTCTCCAGTGCTTTAATATTTGCGTTGTAGCCAATGGTGTAAATCGGAATTTTGTAGGTTTCAATTAAGCCCCTGATATCATTCAGTGAATGACCTTCATTCGTCTCTCCATCACTTAATACAAAGATTAATGGTTTGATTTCCGGGTTTATCTTCATTTCGTCTTGAAGCATTTTGAGCGCCACCACAATTCCATCAAAAGTCGCTGTTCCCCCATTCGCCTGAAGACCATCTATCGCCCCAACAAACATCGACTGCTGATTCGTGTCATATTTGCCAATTGGAAGATTTATCGTAACGTTATCGGAGTAGGAAACAAAACCAATACTATTATCTTTGCCTAAGTATTTCTGTCCATTTAATAATGATTGCTTTAAACGATTTAAAGGCTCCCCGTTCATGCTACCTGAAACATCGGCTACAAATACTGCTGCAATGGGCTTATTACCGTTTTTCTTCTCTTTCCACAGCTTTTGCGCCGAGGATAATAGATTTCCATCCACTGGATTAACTTCCGAATGATAGTCATTCAGTCCGTTAAAGCCTTTTTCCTCACCTAAACGCTGGTATTTATCCTTTTCAACAAACTCCGCGAATTTTTCAATAATGTCCAGCTTCTCTTGTGGTAGATCACCTAATGCGTAAAGGGGGCTGTCATGTCTTACACCAAAAGGAGTAAATACATAGCTCCCCTTCAGTTCAGGAGCATTTGCGAAAATTTGGTACTCTAAGACAAATGCATCCAGCTTTCCAGTTTTAGCCGCTTCGCGCATTTGTAAAGTCGTCGACGCGAGAAATGGGACATTGGCTTGGAATTTCTCAAAGCCCTGAACCGCTTGTTCTCCAAGCAAATTAGAACTGTCAAACGTCCCAAGTGCAGTCACAAGAAAGTTCAGACCTGTTGAGCTGGCAAAAGGATCCGTATAGCCCATAGATAATTCATTATTCGCTATTGCATCTGTGATCGTCTTGACGTTCAAAGAACCGTATTTCTCGACTAACTCATCATATTTCGTTTTGTTCGTAACAATACCAGCAACATTGCCAATCAGACGATTGGTTATAAGCTGCGTTTTGATGCCGTTTGCTTTCACCATCTCACCCCATAACTCATTGGATGGTGTAAACGCATCTGGTATATATTTACCAGACCTTATGTAATCCGTCGCTGTTCCTGAAGCAATATTGCGAATTTTTACTGAAACAGGTAATCCGTTCACTTCTATATTCGAACTATTAAAATCTGTCGCCACTTCATTAAGCCATCCATCATTACCCGTTCCTGATTTCTCTGTGGATGAAAAGATTTCGACAAAGCTATCCGTTGTATTGGTTACTGATATAGGAAATTTAGAAATATCCGGCAAGGAATCACCAATCGCTACAGGATCAAGGTCGATTTGTCCTTTGACCTGCTCTGCGGTGTTTACATTAATTTTTTTATAAAGTTTATCCAGTTGTTTACCTGCATCTTCCGTTGAGACCTCACTAGTGGATTTGCCTAAATTAGATGTTAAGGTGATCCCAAAATATACAAGTGCAAAAACGACTACAGTTATAATTCCGAGTACAAGAAATGTTCTCCCTTTCCTAGCCATTCGCATCGCCCTTTCATTGCTTATAGAATTTCGTCTGTTTGATCAATTCATCGATCTCCTTCATACAAGGCATTTCTTCAACATCTTTATAATTCGTGCTGTCTAGTAACGATATTTCAAGTAGCAATTGATCTAACTTCAGCAAAATTTCTTCGTTTGCTCCGAGATACCCCGTTACATAAGCCAAATACTCATGGTAAAGAGCTGTTTTTTTCTGCACCAGTTTTTCTGAGAACTGCGCAGTTCTCTGCTGGCTGGCAAAAAGAGTGAATTCTGAAGCGTCAAAAACACTCAACTTATTAAGAATCCCTCGGATATTCAAATAGAAAAGCTTCTCTACTTCATAACTAACTGCCATAAACTTCTTAAAGCTTAACTCCGACTGCTCAAATCTCTGACCAAGGACAACCATTAACGTGTTTTTCTTCTTTTCCATCCGAATGACCTGATCCAAAGCCAGCGTAATGTCCTTCTTCAGCACCTTTACATTTCTGTATTGCGATAGCGCTGCTATATAATCCTCATGCGTCTTTATCTCTTTTACAGGTGGAGCCACCGAAGGTTTAAACAGCAAATTATAACTTCCATAGAGGACAACGAGAAGACTGATCACTACTAATGTCACGCCAAAGGAGGTCTCTAGAACACTTACTCCCCCAATTTCGAGCCCTAATAGCCCTGGTGACAAAACCATAATATTCACTAACACCACACCAACGATAAGCCCTAATAGCTTTACGGATCTCGCACCGTTCAACATACACACCTCCTTAACCGATCCGGTAACTTTTTCCATCATTTGCTTTATTTTATCAGAAACTACTACGTCATACTCCTTTTATTTACAAAAAAACTAATTTTCCGCAGAGGATCTCTAACCCTTCGTTGATTCACTTCTATATATATGGAAGTATTTCTGTGATTACGTCCGTAATCGCAAAAAAACCTTAACAGGCCCATAGCCCATTAAGGTTAAGAAAACTCATTTATACCCAAGCATCATTCGAATAGCCACGTTGCTCCCAATATCCTGTATGCTCTCCCTCGATCAGTTCAATCCGGTTCAGCCACTTCACAGACTTGTAAGCGAACATTTTGGGGACAATTAGCCGAACCGGCCCACCGAGATCGCTCGGAATCGGTTTCCCGTCATGCATCACCGCGACCATAACATCGTCCATATCCGCCTGCTCCAGCGTAAGGGTATCTGTATATACTCCATCCCCTGAGTAGAATTTCACTGTCTTTGCAGTGGACTTCACACCAGCTAGTTGTAGAAGATCCTTCAGCTTGATGCCCTCCCAGGTATTCTTGTAGACGGACCAACCTGTCACGCAGTGAAAATCACTCACTTGAACCTCCCGTTGTAATTGAACGAATTGCTCCCAATTCCACGTATAGCTCTGATCAACAAGTCCATCTACCTTAAAGGACCAATTATCATTTGTGAACTCCGGAATAGGAGTTACTGTATAGACACGGAACTGACCCTGTGACCCACCTCCAAGTGGCGGTGATGATGCCGCCAGTGGCTGTGGTGCAGGCAACAGCTGATTGCGATCATTTTCAATTAATTTATCGATCGTTTCGCTGCCGCCGATGTTTCCAATCGAGCTACCTAACCATTTTACAAATGAGGGTCCGATTGTAAGGGCAAGCCCTACACCGATCGTCCCTCGAATGAAAGCTCTACGTGTATAGACTGGCTGCGGAGTATTCTGAGATGTTGTAATGACATTCCCCTCGCTCTTGATGGTCCGACGATTCGGCTCCTTCAGCCACTTCACACGAGTCAATGAGTGATAGATAATGTAAGGCAGTCCAATCCATGTCAGGACATCATGAACGACCAATGCAAGATTAGATACTTGCGGTCCTACCGCACGAAATTGCCATAACAATACGCCAGAAACGAACCACCCAAGCAACAGAAAAAGCACAACAAGTACATTAAACCGCTGCCAAGGTTTTTCCTTTAGCTGTTTCCAATGTTTACTGGCCAGCAGAAGATAATAGATCACTGGAAGGATAGATGCGATTCCTACCACAATATGCAAGCCTTTAATCCATACCCTGCCTTCACCAAGGAAACCTCGCCAGAAACCGCCTACTAGCACAAGCCCAGTCAAGGCCAATATCACGACGATCCAGCCGTTCCAGGTGTGAAGTGAACGCAGCTTTTTCCCGTATCCCTTGCGTAGCCGACCAAGTATATCACTCATAGCTTAGCCTCCTCCTCATGTGTATGATCCCGAATCCGAATTAATTTAGTCCAATAAGGTTAGAAAGGACTTTGATGCAGCAGAGAGAGGAACCCCTCGAAGCGTCGCTATCCCGATGTTACGCTCCGGAAATGGCGGATCTAAAGGAATTTCTACAAGCTCCCCACTTTTTAATTCTTCCTTTACATAATCACGAATAACAAAAGCTAAACCAAAGCCACGCAAAGCGAACTGAACAAGAAGATCTACACTGCCAAGTTCAAACTCTGGTGTTATCGTCACATGATTGGAGGCAAGAAACCCATCTATGTACTTTCTTGTGCTGCCTCCTGGCTCTAGAAATAATAATGGGTACTGCTTGATGTTTGAAAGCGGCATTGTATTATCCGCTAAATGACGGAAGCCCTTGCCTCCTACAAGACAATCTTGGAGCCGTGTACTCTTACGAAATTCAATCTGTTTGTCTGATGCCGGTAAGCTAACGATACCGAAATCAATTTTACCTTCTTTTAAAAGCGTGAGCGTTTCCGGTGTTGTTCGATTCGTAATATGAATACGTACGCTAGGATATTGTTCATGATATTGCTCGAGATAAGATAACAAGTAATATTTGCAGAGGGTATCACTTGCACCGATATGAATCTCCCCGCTATTTAAATTGTTCATTTCAGCTATCGCCCGCTCACCCATCTCCACATTCTGAAAGGCTTGCTCAATGAATCGCAGCAGTACTTTTCCTTCTGTTGTTAGATCCACCCCTCTAGAGGTACGAAAAAATAAGGGTCCGCCCATTTTTTCTTCCAATTGCTTAATCGTGTGACTCACCGCTGGTTGTGTGATATTCAGCCGTTCTGCTGCCGCAGTTAAGCTGCCTGTTTGTGCTACCCAATAAAAAGAGCGATACCATTCCAAGTTAATGTCCATTCCCAAGTAATTACCTCACCTTATAATAGATATTACATATATCAATTTTTCTAATGTTATATCTAGCATTATACTTAGACCTGTAGCCAATCACAAGCTTGGGAGGTAATTACGTGACCGTAATCGCAATTGTAGGAGCTAACTGGGGAGATGAAGGCAAAGGGAAGATGACGGATGTATTAGCCGCTCAATCCTCCTATGTAGTTCGTTTTCAGGGTGGAAGTAATGCTGGTCATACCATCATTAACCAGTATGGAAAATTTTCGCTTCATATGCTGCCTTCTGGTGTATTTTACCCTTCAGTTACAAACATTATTGGACCAGGAACAGCACTTGATACAGAAGTATTAGTAAAGGAATTGCAGGCATTAGCAGATAGAGGGGTTCCAAAACCGAAGTTGTACGTATCTGAGCGTGCTCAAATCGTACTCTCGATCCATCGTTGTTTTGATGAGCTGGAAGAGGAACGACTTGGATCACAAGGGTTCGGTTCAACCAAGCGAGGGATAGCGCCATTCTACGCGGATAAATATGCCAAGCTCGGCATACAGGTTGCGGATTTATTTGATCCTATCCAACTTGAGAAACGTCTCGAACAATTACTTGCTTCAAAAAACATATTGCTCGAACATTTGTATAAGAAAGCCCCTTTCCAAGTTTCGGAATTAATGGCTCAGTTGCAAAAGGAAGCTGCGCAATTGACACCATACGTTGCCAATACAACAGAAATACTGCAAGAAGCTTATGCAAAAGATGAGACGATTCTGCTTGAAGGGCAGTTAGGCGCTCTGCGTGATCCTGATCACGGGATTTATCCTTACTCTACCTCATCATCGACACTTGCCGGATATGCACCTGTCGGCGCGGGTCTACCTGCGGCTGCCATCACGAATGTTATCGCTGTAACGAAGGCATATTCCAGTTGTGTTGGTGCCGGACCTTTTGTATCTGAATTAGAAGGCCCTGTAGCGGATGAACTTCGCACAAGAGGTGGCGATGCTGGGGAATTCGGAGCAACTACGGGTCGTCCTAGACGTATGGGTTGGTTTGATGCTGTAGCTACACGTTATGGATGCCTGATGCAAGGTGCAACGGAGGTTGTGTTGACCAATCTGGATGTTCTTGGTTATTTGAATGAGATTCCGGTTTGCGTTGCCTATGAACTTGAAAATGGGGATATCACTGACAAGTTTCCAGCAACAAATAAGCTAAACACAGCAAAACCGATAATAACGCATTTATCTGGCTGGAACTGCGATATTTCCCATATCACGAACTTCGACGAGCTGCCAGAGCAAGCTAAAAGTTACGTGGACTTTATTGAAACGTCTATTGGAATACGTATTTCTACTGTTTCTGTGGGACCTAGACGTGATCAGGTCATTCATCGTACGCTGAAATAATTTCATACCCAGCATAGTGTGAAATGTATACTTTCTTATATTTCAAAATAAGGATGCCTAGTTGTACCTACATGCAATATGCATATAGCTGCAACTAGGCATCCTTGCGTTACTTTTTTACACCAATACTGCATCCACTTTCGTCTGTGGTGCCTTGTCACAACGCTTACAGACCTTAACGACTGACCCGTCCGTTTTTCTTTTTGGATAAAGCAGTTTGATCCGTGTGCTCTGACAGACCGGACAAGTCCCCCTCCCCCTGGATGGTAAACTCCATAGTGCATGTCCACGTTTTGACTTTGCCATGAATGAACCCCTCATTTCGGTCAACAATAGTCAACACTTCATTCTGAAAGTGCTTCTTTCAAAAGATATGCTGCAAGGACAGGTTGTATGATTAAAGACGTTCAAAAGTTCCTGTAGAATATAAAAAAGACGCCTTCGAGAATGAAGACGTCCTATTGTTTAGAATCGGATAGATATAGATAACTTAGTTCGTGTAAATCATGGAGACAACACCATTCGTAAAGGTAACATAGTTATAATTTCCATACCGCCAAGTCTCTACAGTAATTCCACTTCCGGATAGACTTGATTTGTCGATAGGGGTTCCCCAGCTTAGTTCTACTTGCTGCTTGGTCATTCCTGTCGAAATTTTACCTGCCTTAATTTTAGCCCATGTTGCATTTGACCATTTATAGATTTTGGTAGGATCAGACGTAAAGAAATACTCTTTGTTTGCTAGAACGCGAGTGACCTGATCATATTCCATATCATAAGTCTCCACAACTTTACCTGATGCCAATTTAAAAGAAATCGCAAACTCATTATCGTCGTTCACTAGAATATCAACAATCGTTGCTTTTTGGAACTTATAGTCGGAGTCAAACTGGTTGAACCAATAAGTCTTTCCGATTAGCTTAGCGAGATCCCCTTGAGATTCTCTTTTAGCTATTTTTAACGTATTTTTCGTATACGCAAATAACTCCGCTTTACCGAAATTGATGTTCAAAGACTCATAATGAGCACCAAAGTCCAACACTGCTCCCAATGAAGTTTTTAAGAGGGTTGCAGGGAATACAGCTCCTCCATCCACGGTTTGCACTTTACCAGACATTTTCACCTTATTCCCATTCACCATAGCAATATCACTGCCTAGCTGAAGCTGGATAGGCAAATCTCCCAGACGAATGCTAAAGGTCTTAGTGGCTGTGTTAGTCTGAATAGTTGCACCCAAGCTCTTAAATGTGGATTGTACAGGCAAATACATCGTGCCACTGATTAATACACCTGTTTCGATGTCCTTATCAGCACTGATAGATACCTTTAACGTTTTGGAATTAGTTCCTGAACGTACGGTTACATTTGTTTCACCAACGGCTATTGCTTTCATTGAGCCATCTGGCAGCTTTTGCAATAAGTAAGGCTTCTCGATCACCATATCTGCTTGAGACAAAGGAACACGATCGGATGAGCCATCTGGCCCTTTTGCAAAAATCTGCACAGGTACCTTGTCACCAACAGTCATCTCCGTATAATCCATTTGAAAAATCAAATCATCCGTGCTAGAAATTGACTGTTCGTTCACTACATTTGTGCTATTTGCATCTGCTGCCTTCGCTGTATGAATTGGACCATACATAGATACTGCTAGTACTGCTGCAATACTCCATTTAATAGCTTTCATTTCCCAAAATCCTCCTCTAGTAAATAAACCATTATTACTTTATCACAATTCCACTATTTTAGTAGATAAAAATGGAAGATTAGTGATCTTATATTTTTATAATGTGTAAATATTATGAAAAATAAAGGGAATCAGATGAATCTACAAGAAATTACAGAGCAAGCATTACAGAGTCTACCATTTATAAACTTAAATTAGGAGTAATCATCTGAGATAACTATTAACAATCATTGTATATGAGACACAAATCAAAGACTTAGACTAGGAGTGTTATGTTCGTGGAATTAATAACTGACAGATTAATATTAAGAGGGTATACAAGCAGTGATTCTTCTTTTTATGAAGAACTAGAACAAAATCCCCTATCCTACAAGTATGAGAACACTGCACCTGATGCCCAACAAATTAAAAATGACTTCCTTTCGATCTTGTCTCAAGCAACAAATGATCCACGGCAATATTATGATCTTGCAATATGTAGAAAGCCGGATATGAAGCTCATCGGTAATATCAGTATCAAGTTAAACTGGGAAGAAATCAGAGAATGGGAAATGGGTTGGGTCCTACTCCCGGACTATTGGAAAATGGGATATGCAACTGAAGCGGTAAAGACGCTGATTGGATACGCTTTTAAATCTCTTAATGTACATAGAGTAGTTGCTTATGCCAATGCAGAGAATATTCAGTCAGAGAAAGTAATGATTAGAGCAGGGATGATTAAGGACGGGGTACTTAGAGAAACTAGATTCTGTAATCAACAATGGTGCAACGAGATTATTTATTCTTCTTTGGAACAAGAGTGGACCTAATATTTAAAGGGAGCTGTCTCATAAGTAGTGAACGCTACTTATGAGACAGCTTTTTTCATATGATAATCCAAGCAACAGGCTCTCACTTGATGTATTAACACTAATTAGGGAAAAACTCCCTATAAATAATCGGTATTCACTAATAATGAATGAAATTAGGGAATTCCTCCCTATAAATTAGGCTAATCCCTTTGATTTTCATCAAATCAGAGGAATTTAAGGGAATTTTTCCCCGATTATCAGTCTACTGACCAATAACCTCTTAATTTTAGGGAGAAATTCCCTAATTGTTCTATTGGGGCTTCACTTGGATCATCATTTGGAACGTCATTTACAGGATAACAAGAAGAGAGCCACTCCCAAGTAGTAAAAAAACTACTTTTGGAACGGCCTCTTTTTTCTTTACACTATCAACTCACGTACAACTTCAACCTCATTCCTGCTTACTTCAACGAATCCAAGGGATGTATATAAGTTCGAAGCACGTTCGTTTTCTATTCGATGCCCAATAACGATTTTGTCGCAATGATGTTCCGCTTTTATAGTTCGAATCAAGGCATCCATTCCGGTTCTACCGAATCCTCTATTCTGAGATTTCTGATCAATCATAAAAGCCATAATCCAATTACTTCCATCCTCTGGATCTACGGAATATACTGAGAAGCCTACCAATTCTTCATCTGCGTATAAAGCCAGCGGAGTCATTCCGCAATAAGCCGATTCTGCTAACCAATAGACTACCGGTACAGGAAAAACTGTTTTTTGCTCATTGGACACCTCTAATTGCGTGCAGGCATACCAGTTATTCTCAGTAATTGTCTTCAGCGCAATATGTGGATGAAAGCCATCTCGAATACGATCACAGATTCCTTCTAATTTCGATTTAAGCTGTAGTGCCCATTCTGGACTAATAGAAACGTCCAAATTCTCTAAACTCCGAAGCAACCTAGCGAATCCATATAAATCAGAGAATCTTTGGAATTCTGGCAATAGCTTGATATATTCATCATCCAGACGCTTTACAGATCTATAGCCATTAATAAAATGATCGATGTTCTTCTTGCTCTCCTCATCATTCTGCTTGGATAGATCTCTCAACGCTGATGTGATATCCATCGCAAACCAGTGATACATAGAGTCATCAAAGTCGATCGCACTATATCGAGATTTCTCTTTCATATAAAAGATATTGTCGGTCTCAAAATCAAAATGGATCAGCCCCGTATGTCCAACGCCAAAAGAGAGCTCACTTAGCCACGCCTCAATTCGTTCATATTCCTTAAGCGCTTTATGCTCCTCGGGGTGTCTTCTTAATACGGATAAAATAAATTGAAGAGAATCGACCCAGCTTTTACGCGCGGGTGTGCTCGGAGCATAAGTTTCGGAGAAATTATGCAGTCGCGCGAGCGTTTGACCCCAATGTTGGAACTGCAGCTCCGACATCTTTTCAAGTGGAACGTACTCCCCCTGGGCTTGTTCAAAAACAACCCCGTGATATTTGCCATTACCAGTTGAAAGGGTCTCAATCCACTTCCCTTGCTTGGAGCGTGCTGGTGCTACAGTCTCATAGCCCTGTTCCAATAAGTACATCATAAAATCTAGTTCAGCCTGAATATTCTCTGCGCTATTATCCTCTTCGTGAGTAAACCTTAAATAATAGTGCTTACTATTCCATTGAAACGTATAAATAAAATTGCTGCTTGCTCTCACAAGCTTCAAAGTTCCAGGCTCATGATTCCAATACTTGATCATCTCTTTGGCAGGTAGATCGTTCTCAGTTCCCCGTAACATATTCATTAATGTCATCATTTCCGATAGTGCCTCCCGTAGTCATTGAGAGGTGTTCTTCCCTTACGAATACTGACCTCTCTCGGACTTCATTGTGGTGTTGTTCGTACTCAAACATCATCACTCCCTTTAAACGGATTAGAGACCTCAGAAAGATTTGACCTTTCTTCTCATCCCTTTAACATTATCGGTAAATTATTCTATTTAATCAAGAGATTTAGATAAAGCCTTTATTATAAGAAGAAAGGGATGGAACCCCGTACTCCCAGACCTGTAATGCCGCACCGATCATTCCACAGGAATTCCCACGATAGGCTGCTTCAATTCGAACCTTATCCAGCATCGCGGGCATCGTTCTCCTGCCTACTTCTCTTCTTATTCCTTCGAATAATAACTCACCAGCTTCAGCCACTCCACCACCAATAACAATGACCTTCGGGTTAAATATATGAATAAATGAAGCGATAGCTGAACCAAGCGCAGCGGTTGTATCTTCCATTACTTCTGTTGCTAGAGGCTCTCCTGATCTCCATCTCGTGATCACTTCCCGTGAATCTAAGTTATAAAGTGGCAAGCTGTGTGTAGTTAGTTTTTCCTGCATGCGACGAGCAATGCTTGTTCCTGAGGCATAATGTTCTAAGCAGCCTCTCCCACCACAAACGCAAGCCGGGCCGTTGAAATCTACAGACATATGCCCTAACTCTCCAGCCCCGCCCCAAGAACCATGAACAAGGCGACCTTCTACAATAATTGCTCCGCCTACACCCGTTCCAAGGGCAAGACAAATAAAATCTTCTACACCTATACAAGAACCTAAATATTTCTCTGTTAATGCCAGTACATTCACGTCATTATCTACGATTACCGGAAGCTGGAACTGATTCTGAAGCCACGCTTTCAAAGCTGTCCCAGCATAGCCAGGAATAAGCTCAGAGGCAGCGCGAATACTCCCCGACTCCCAATCGATTTGTCCTGCAGTTCCTACACCAATCCCTTTAAACTGAATGCCTGCGTGCATCGCATTAACTTCACTCATAAGCTTTTGAATAGCCTGAATAGCTCGGTCCACGGTCTTCGTAAACCCAGCCATTGTACTCAGACTTACAGTATGTACTACATCTCCCTGTGGTGTAACGAGTCCAGCATTAATTTTCGTTCCCCCGATATCCACACCGACCGCATATTCCATTAGAGGATCATAATCTTTTAACATGGACTCGCCTCCTTAAGTCTCAGCAATCGATCACGGCTTTGACATATCGTGAAGTGATTAACTGTGGCCTTGTAATCGCACTTCCTACAACTACATAAGATGCCCCAGCCCTCTTAGCACTCGCCGCATCTTCAGGTGTCCATATACGCCCTTCTGCAACTACCGGAATCTTCACGAACTCGCATAATTGCTGAAGCAAGACAAGATCTGGTCCTTCTTGTTGTGTACTGTATGGTGTGTAGCCCGAAAGTGTTGTACCAATAAAATCTACACCTAATTCTTCCGCTGCCAGTCCCTCCTCCAAGGTCGATATATCTGCCATTACAAGCACACCCATTTGATGGGCATATGCGATTAGTGGCTGAACCGACAATAAGCGACCTTCCCGATTCGTAACATCTAATGCAACAATATCCGCTTTTGCGGACACGATTGCTTTCACCTCATCCAGAGTTGGCGTAATAAATATGGCTGATCCGGGAATATCCCGTTTAATAAGTCCAATGACCGGTACATTTACTTCTTCTTTAATAGCTAGAATATCTGGAACCCCATTCGTCCGAATTCCAATTGCCCCTGATTGAACCGCCGCTCTTGCCATTTTTGCCATTGTATCTCCACCATGAAGCGGCTCATGCTCAAGTGCCTGACATGAAACGATTAGACCTTTCATCGGAAAGATATCGCTCATTCGAGTCATCATTAACCCTATCCCTTCGCTTCAAGAATATACTCTAATATTCTATTGTTGAGAGCTTCCACCCGATCCTGATCCGAAGCCTTGATGGGTAGAAGTGGCATTCTCGGTAGGCCCGTTTCAAATCCACGCAAACTCAGAATTGCTTTACATGCACCATATAATGATGGAAAGGATAATAATTCTACAATGAGATCATTGATGATGAACTGCCATTTCTGTGCCTCAGCCATATCACCTTGCCCATAACATTGTTCAACTTTTAAAAATAGCTCAGGCATAACCCCATAGGTTCCACCAATCCCGCCATCAGCCCCGATACTGCGGCCAGCCAAGTACTGCTCATCCGGTCCATTCAATACTAAAAAATCCTTCCCGCCTGCGGCTTTAAACTGCTGAAGCTCAAATGTGCTCTCCGCCGAAATTTTCACCCCGATCACTTTAACCTGAGCTGCCATCTTGATCAGCAAGCTTTTCGATAATTGAAAACCTGTAGTTTGCGGGATGTGATAGATCATAAATGGAAGCGAGGTGCTGTCAATAATCGCTTGCCAATGACTTTCAACACTATCCGGAGATAGGCGGTAATAGATCGCTGGAACAGCCGATACCGCATGTGCGCCAACTAATTCAGCATGTGCAGCTAGCTCAACACTGTCTCTTGTAGATGGAGCACCTACGTGAGCAATGATCGTAAGCTCATCTCCTACTTCTGCTATGACTGCCTCGAGCATTTGTTTGCGTTCCTCTACCGATTGCAGCATGCCTTCGCCTGAGCTTCCGCCAACATAAAGACCTTTCACACCTGTAGAAGCATAATGACGAGCTAATTTCCGCGCCCCTTCTTTATTGATATTCCCCTCGGCATCATAACTGGAGTACAAAGCGATAATAATGCCTTTAAAAGCTTCAAGATCATATGATTTCATAGATAATAGCCTCCGTCGTTTAAATCACTATTGTTAATTTACGTTGTTATGAGAAACTAACCTTTAACAGCGCCCATCGTAATTCCTTGTGTGAATGCTTTTTGAAACATTAAGAAAATGGCAATCATAGGAATCGAAGCTAACGCAGCTCCTGCCATTAGCAGTCCATAGTTCGTTGTAAATTCACCTCGAAGTGTCGCTACCCCAAGAGGCAAGGTCATCATCGAAGTTGATCTCGTCATAATAAGCTGACTGAAATAATCGTTCCACGAAGTGATGAAGGTGAATATGGCTAGTGCACCAACTGCTGGTTTTAATAACGGTAAAATGATCGTTCCAAATAATCGAATTTCAGAACTACCGTCAATTTTAGCCGCTTCAATCAGCTCACCCGGAATCGTCTGCGCGAACTGTTTCATCAGAAAAACTCCAAATGGCCAACCAATTGCCGGTAAAATAAGCCCTTTATACGTATTGACCCAACCAAAGTCAGCTAACATCGTAAACAGTGGAACGAGAATCACTTGCTTAGGCAATGCCATAGCGGCAACAAACATCGTGAAGATAATTCCTCGTCCTGGAAATGATTTCTTTGCGAGAACATATCCGGCGCAGGAAGAGACAATACAGATCGCAGCCATTTCTGCAAAAGCAATAATAAAGCTATTAAACATCCAGCGTTCTACGGGATTCTTAAATAATTCTGTCCAGTTCTGAAGCGTCGGCTTTAATGGAAACCACTCCGGTGGGATAGTCGTGGCTACCGTTTGAAGTTTAAAGGCCCCTGAAACTACCCAATAAAAAGGAAAGATAAAAAATAGTGTAGCCAATATCAACAGGATGGTAGCTATTATTTTTGGTATTGTTAATTCTTTTTTCCATACGCTTGCTTTCTTAGGCCGGACAATAGGTGCTTTCAGTTCTAGTGGATTTGTAGAATTCATGCTGTCCCCTCCTTAATACTCAACATCGCTGCCAAAGTATTTGAATTGAATGATAGAAATGATCCCAATTACAATTGCGAGTATGACACCCATGGCTGAGGCATATCCGAAATGACCTAACATAAAGGCTTGTTCGTATACACCATACATAACGGTTGAGGTGCTATATACAGGTCCACCTGAGGTAAGGAGTTGAATCAGTGCAAAGCACTGAAAGGTATTAATCGTGGTAATCACGATAATATATAAGTTCGTTGGCATCAGCATCGGCCATAATATTTTCCGGAAAATTTGCCAAGGGGTTGCTCGATCAATCTCTGCTGCTTCAATGTAAGAGGTAGGAATGTTACCAATAGATGCCACATATAAAATGATCGGTTGCCCTACAGAAGTCGTTATTAAAACCACAATAATCGCAAGTAACGCGGTTCTTGTATCCCCTAGCCATGAAACAGGCTCCAGTCCAAACAAACCTGTTAAATAATTCAGAATTCCATAGTTGGGATGATAAATCCAGCCCCACACAACGGTGATACTTACGACCGAAGATACGGCTGGCAAGTAGAACACACCGCGGAAAAATGATCTGGCAAACTCTTTTTTCTTATAGATATTCATTGAAACAAACAGTGAAAAGATAATCACGATTGGTACAGTGATCACTACGAGTAATAAAGTATTTCCCATGGACTTCATGAAATTATCATCTTTAAATAAAGAAATATAATTATCGAGACCAATAAAGCTAAAATCTCTCAACGAGTAATCAAAGAAACTAATATAAACCCCTTTTATCATCGGGTAGGCTACAAACAGAAGAAAAAATCCAAACGCTGGTAATAAGAAAAGATAACTCATCATCCAGTCGCGTATCACATAACCTTTAATTTTGCGTACCGTTGTCCCCACAACCTTCTCCCCATTTCTCTGATGAAAAATAATGATATTTATAAGGTGCGTAGCTTGTAAATATTCATTTTTTTAAAAAGAATAGAGTGCTTCCCGCACTCTATTCTTTTAAACACCATTCACTTTTTATTTCATAGCTGCTTTTGCTTTAGTAATCGCTTCGTTAGCCTTCGTAGCAAAACTATCCAAAGCTTCCTTGCCGGTTGCGCCTCCAGTTAAAGCACGTTGCAATTCAGGGAACCAGAACGTACGAATATCTGCATACCCATCGGCAATCGTTGGTGCATCTGTCGTAAACTTACGAGCATATTCAGCGTATTTATATTCTGGATCGTCATAAAGACCAGTAATCGAATTACGAACCGAGAGACCTCCTGTTTGAATCAAGTTTTTCTTACCCCATACAGGATCATTAGCAATAAAATCAATCAGCTTTTTGGATGCTGCGATTTTAGCCTCATCCCCATTATTGAATACAGCCATACCACCCAGATAAGGCTCAAGCTTAGGTTCCGAACCATCTAGTGTAGGGAATGGAAGGAGAATGTCTTCGAACTGTACCATTTTTTTAGATACGTTCTGTGCTTTTAGTACCGCGGAATAGTTAAGTGTAAAGGCCAATTTCCCTTGCAGGAATAAGTCGTTCACATCAGCAGCCGCAAGTGAAGCTGCACCGGAGACACTGAGTTTATCTTTCGTAGCTTGGACAATCCAATCTAACGCTTTAGCAGCATTATCAGTATTGATAGCGACTGCTGAGTTATCTTCATTTAAGAATCGGGATACCCCTAAGTTAGCAAGATAAGCGCGAGTGCCTTGGTCTCCAGCTTGGCTCTTCGCGAAGAATCCTGTAGGAATAACGTCTGGTGCCTTTTCTTGTACGGCTTCCAACGCCTTTTTATATTCTTCAAACGTCCAGGTTCTATCTTCCTTATCCAGAGGAAGTAAATCTAGCGCGCCAATCTTTTCAAAAATAGACTTATTAACAGCCATCATAAAAGGTGCTGTGTTGATCGGGTACATAAAGATGTTGTTGCCTACACTTGACTGCTTCCAAAAAGCTTCTGAAATATCATTCTTCACTTCATCCGTCACCATGTCGTTAAGCGGTGCAAGCAAATCCTTTTTACCCCAATCGATAATCCGTCCAGGCGCATCATAGATCACATCGGGTGCAGTATTCGAAGCAATTGCGACATTCAGTTTTTCTGGGCCGCCTTCAAAGGTGATCATCTCAAGGTTAACTTTAATTTCAGGATTCTTCTCATTAAAAGCTGCAATGATTTCCTTCTCATACTTGCCTACTTCACCATCTAAAGCTTGAAAGCTCGGAAAATTCCACCAAGTAATTTCTACTGGTTTAGCAGCAACTTCAGTTGCTGCGGGCTCTGTCTTGTCAGCATTATTACTTGGTGTAACTGCTGAATTCGCTGTGTTCGTATTTCCACATGCAACTAACTGTGTACCTAAAAGTGCGACACCAACAATACTCATTAGCCCTTTTTTCATTGCTTTCATGTGCTACCCCCAATTATTTTTTGTGGAATAGAGTACGGCTCTTATTCCTTGCGCTAATCATAAATCAATTGCAAATTCAGGAGAATCCCACTCCTTTTACTTTTAGGGTTCTTTTCTGACATATCCCTTCAAACTGTACCTCTTCAATGTTATAATACATTACACATACCACTTATTAACAATTTAATTTATAATTTTTCACTTTTCCGCCTTAATGTAACCCTTTTAATCTTACATCAAATGACATTTCCTAACGAATGATCCACTATAATTCTAGTCTTCCGGAGGGATTTCATGTACAAACTAATGATTGTAGAGGATGAGCCATTAATTCGAACAGGCTTAAAACATTATTTTGCTTGGGAGGAGCTCGGGGTTCACAACATTATTGAAGCAGAGAATGGAAAAGAAGGCATAGCCACCGCACTACGTGAAAAGCCCGATTTGGTGATCACCGATATCCGGATGCCTGAAATGGATGGGCTTCAAATGATTGAGCAGATTCGTGATCTGCTTCCTGATACATTATTTATCATTTTGACGGGATTCAACGATTTCCAATACGCTCAGAAGGCTATACAACTAGGGAATGTACATGCTTTTTTGCTTAAGCCTTTGGAATACGAAGAAAGCCTTCTAATAATACAAAAATGTATAAACAAGCTTCAGCTAAAGCGGCAAGACCGATTAAAACGTTCCACGCTGGAAGGAGCACAATTTGTAAAACTGTTACTAGAAGAAGAAGATGCAGTAATCGATGATGCTCTAATTCATAAACTATGTAATTTCAACAGTAACTACTATCTTTATCTGCCCTTTGTTTTGACAGGTATCCCTATGAGAGAAAATGCGGAGAAGTTTATTCATAACGCAGTGGGCGAGTATCTGCTTGCCACTACACCGCACTCTATTTTTACATATTCATTAAAGACAAAGCTCTATGGTCTTATTGTATTGGGATCTCCGTCTTCTACTGACAACTTCCCTCTACAAGCTCAAGTGCAGACACGAATTGACCAATATCTGAAGGCGCTTACGCTAGAACATCACCTAGGCCTCTATTTAGTAATAGGTAAGACGACGGAGAACCCTGCACAAATAAATACTTTGCTGCACGAGTCTGATCGAATGTTATATCAACGCTTTTACAAAATAGATTGCAGGTTATTCTATGTGCCACAATGGATAGAAAACTCAAATTCTATGAAACCTTCCCTGATTCAACTAGATGAGAATGATAAGAAACGAATGATTTCCTGCATAGAAAGTGCTAACGAACAAGAGACGCTTCAGCTAATGCACCGTCTGGCTCAAGATATTCTAAGTAAAACTGATGTCTCTTCTCCTGATTACTGGCTCGCATTTCTTCATGAAATCCTAAGTGTTATCATCCGCTTCGCCAATAAAAACCACATCCATATCGAAGGTGTGTACAGCGAAAAGCTCCTGAACCTTACCTTTGTGGATGATTTCGATTCGCTTGAGACGCTTTTCGACTGGCTTGGCAGATGGATGATTCATTTAGGGATTGTTTATACCGAAGGTCTGACGCATAACCACCAACAGGATGTGATCATCTTCGAACATATTAAATCCTTCATAAAAGAAAATATTGATCAAGACGTGACTCTGCAGATGGTAGCAGATCGATTCTTCTATAATCCATCTTATTTAAGCCGCCTCTTCAAGCGGAAACTCGATAAGAACTATATGCGATTTGTAACTGAAATCCGGATGGAATATGCGCAGGAATGCTTAAAAAAACCGGAGATTCTAGTGACCGATGTCTGTACGATGTGTGGTTATAAAAGCTATAAGCATTTCGTTAAAACATTCCGAAGTATCACGAATATGACCCCATCAGACTATAGAAAACAATCAGGCTGGTGACCAAATGATGCAGATTGAGCAACCCAAGCGACGATACCGGATGCGACATGTCAATCGTCAAATTTTCATGCTGATGATCTTGACCATTACCATTCCACTCCTGATCATATCCGCAATCATTTATATCTTTTCAAACCAAGCCGTCAAAAATGAATATCAGAGCAGCTCTAATCTGATCCTTAATAACCTATCATTTAATATTGACCAATATCTTCAAAGCATTGATAAAGGGACACTGAACGCACAGGTAGATAGCCAGCTCCAAACCGCACTGGAGCATTGGACGATCCATAAAGACGACGTCGGAAACGACCTGAATATTCAGTACGGAAACACGATTGAGCATTTCATCAGCGGGATTGAGATGACAATTAAAAATGTGGATAGTGTGCAGATTTTTGCAGGATCGCGTGTATTCTACTCTGCCAATTTCAACCGTGCGGATTATGATGTGAAGGATTATACGCATGAGGATTGGTATTTACAGACCCAGCAGAAAAAAGGCGGGGTGATCCTGTTTGGCAGCCATGTCCCCTTCTATCGCACCAATTCCAAACAATCCGTCATTTCTATCGCCCGGGTGATCAATAAAAAAGGAAGCAAACAGCCCATAGGCGTCATGTTAATCGATATCCGTTTGGATTCATTACGGGAAATCTTAAAGCTCTCGGAGAATAGCAAACGAAAATTCATTATTTTAGACGATAAGGGCGGTAGTGTTTACAGCTCTGATATCATGGAGACGTCACCCTTACAGCCCATCCCTATAGAACCTCAGACGCTTAATACTTTTATGAGCAATGATACGGGGAGCTTTTATGGTACTTTTGACGATAAGGACTCGTACATTAACTTTGTTACGTCTCCCTATTCCAACTGGAAGGTCATTCAGTATATTGATGAAAAAGAAATGACTAAGCAAGCTACTTTTCTCGGAAAAATCATTTTAACCTTAGCGCTCTTGTCGCTTGTCACTGCGATCTTATTCATGTATATCCTATCGGAGCGTGTCACTAAGCCCATTATTCTCTTAAGCCGAAAGGTCAAGCTGGTGGGGATGGGGAACTTTGATGTGGATTTGTATAGTAATCGTCAAGATGAGTTTGGTGTTCTATACAATGGAATCCGTAAAATGGTGAAAGACCTGCAAAATTATATCGAGCGATCTTCTATGGCCAAAGCACAGCAAAAAGTAGCTCAATATGGCGCCCTTAAAAGCCAAATCAATCCACACTTCCTTGCGAATGTACTTGAATCTATTCAAATGAAAGCCATCATTAATGGGCAAAGAGAGATTGGCGAAATGGTGGGGATTGTAGGTAGATTGTTTCGGATTCATATCCAGACCGGAAAGATAACCGTAACCTTGCGAGAAGAACTTGAGCACGTCCGGTTGTATGTAAAGATCCAGCAATTACGTTTCGGGGACAAAATTCAATATATTGAACAGCTAGAACCTAATACCGAAATCATTAAAGTCATGCACTTTTCCCTTCAACCCATCGTTGAGAATGCTATCGTCCATGGACTGGAGTGTCGAAGTGAACCGGGTCTCCTTGAAGTCTCCACGATGATTTCGGGGGATGACATGCTAATTATCGTTAAAGATAACGGAATTGGTATCGATGAAGAGAAACTTAAACAGTTACGTCTTCGTCTCTCTCAACCATCAGACACCCTAGATGAAGATCATATTGGTATAAAAAATGTTCATGATCGTATTCAATTTCATTTTGGTGAACAGTACGGAATTGAAATCACCAGTCAAGTAGGAAAAGGAACGACGGTGGTCCTCCGGCTCCCAGCATAATCCTAAACATTCTGCTCAGTGATTCCTGCTTCAGGATCGAAGGTAAGCATTTTCGTTGCTATTTTATCGATGAAGAAGCGGTCATGACTGACGGTAACTACGGCCCCCGGGAAATGAATGAGTGCCTGCTCCATCACCTGAATACTCGTCAAATCCAAATGATTGGTTGGTTCATCCAAAATAATGACAGCCGCGCCAGAGAGAAGGCATTTCGCTAACGCTACTCTGGCCTGCTGTCCACCTGACAGACTGCCGATCGTTTTGCTCAGATCTATTTCTGAGAATTGCAGCATCGATAAGAATTTGTTCACTTTTTTCCGCGGAGCGTCAAGTCCCAGCCCATACACATTGACGGCATGACTGACAGTATCCTTAACATCCAGTTCATCCCACATGCGATTGAAATAAGCATAGCTAACTCCGCGTTCCCATATCACTTCACCCGTTTCAGGCTCTTCTTGCCCAGTCAATACCTTAATAAGTGTCGACTTCCCGCTTCCGTTAGGCCCCACAATAGCTATCCGATCTTCCTTTTGAATATCAAAGCTAATGTTCTGGAATATCGTCCGACCATCATAGCTTTGTCCAATTCCCTTCACTTCACCAAGCTTGTCCGGAAACCGTAAATTACTATAGATATCGGTGATCAGCACGTTCACTGGATGAGGCTCCACGCGTTTTTTCATATCGGTCAGCTTACGTGATAAACGATCCTTAGAGGATTTTTTGGTCCCGCGAGTTTCAATGGCCTCCGACTCCATAAGCAGCAGCTCTTCTTCCCACTCGAATTGACGATCAAGCACCTTTTTGCGCATCTTCTTTTTACGAACATAGTCGGTGTAATTGCCTTCATATTCCTGAAAATGATAATTCTCGATTTCTATCGTCCGCGTGACTACTCTGTCAATAAATTGCCGGTCATGGGAGACGAGAATCATCGCCCCATTAAAACGGTGCAGCCACTGCTCCAGCCATACGATCCCTTCGATATCCAAAAAGTTAGTAGGCTCATCGAGCAATACGACATCGGGCATTTCAATTAAGACTTTAGCCAGTGCTGCACGGTTCCTCCAGCCTCCCGATAACTCATCAACAGGTTGATGCCGTGATCTTTCATTGAAGCCCAACTTCGTCAGAACAGTGTTGATTTCTACAGATACATTCCAGCCATCCAAATGATCCATTTGTTCAAAAAGCGCTGCTTGCCGCTCTAAAAGTGTATTCATCTGGTCATCATCCGTCACTTGCCCAAGTTGTTCCCCGATTTGGTTAAGCTCCTGTTCGATGAGCGCTACCTGCTCGAAGCACAATTCTAACTCTTGTTGTACAGACAAGGACCCGGAAAGCTCCGAGAATTGAGAGAAATAACTGATCTTCACATTGGGATCTAACTCTACTTTCCCTGCTGTTGGCTCCTCTTTTCCCATCATCAGTTTAAAAACAGTAGACTTCCCCGCACCATTTCGTCCGATTAACCCAATTCGTTCACCCTTGCTCACTCGAAAATATATATCTCGAAAAATCAAAGTATTCTCATATTTCTTAGTTACGTTCTCCATACGGATTACGCTCAAATCTATCACCCCTAGTTCATATAGATCAAAATACAGCTCAGAACACTCAAAGAGCTATTATAGCACTATTTTAAAAAAGGACTTTATAATCATATTTAATCTTCTAGAAAACAAAAAAAGGTCGCTGTCAGCGAACCTTTATCTGCATTACGAATTCCAGCACATTCTCACTCTCATCACTTGTTGCTTATTTTCTCAGAATATCAATATACTCTTCTTTCTCGCGATCAGGCCCCGTATCAAGCTTCAAACGCAAGGATTTCGGGTGATCCAAAACATTACTGCTGAAGTAACTTATAAAGCCATCCTCACTGCCACTACCGCCAATCGAATTATTTTTCATTTCGTGTTTCCCAATCCGTGATGTCAACTCACTAGGCGTCTCTCCAAAAATTTCATTCCTGATCTCCCAATCGGTTTTTAATGCCTCGCTTAACGTAAATTCAACTACTATACTTAAAGGAGATAGCTCCACCTGTGCAAGATTCACTTCATGCCCGTCAATCAAAAAAGGCTGATTTAGAACTACTGTCTCGGTCTTCTGCTCCCAAAATTTCGAATCAATAGCGAAGCTCACCTTTAAACGATCAGAATAGCGCATGTCAGCTAGGTCCGTTCCCGTTTTTGGTTTTGCTAGCATTCCTGGGTCCACTGATGCAATCTGAAAATTCGCCACCAACTCTTTTGGAAATGCTTTATTCTTATCTAGTGGATAGATAGTTTTTCCGAGCCATGTATAAATACTATCCACAGCATGTAAACCCATCCCACCTCTACTCCCATTTTTATCCACTACACTCTGTCCCGTCACAGCATCTGTCAGCCATACACTATTCACATCGTAAATTTCCTGACCATCACTTGTATTCCCTGTATACAGCAGTATAATTTTATTTTCATCAGCGATTACAGCATTTAGAGTGATTTTATATCCGTTTTTCTCAGCACTCTTATTCACGATTTGCACATAATCGTTTCGAATAGCAGATTCTAACGTAAGGGCATCCACATCAGATTCAGCCAACTTTTTAAAAGGCTCCAGTACACCCCAATCACTTGATTCAATACTTGTAGAGGCTTGTTGAGGCATCCATTGGGTTGGATTAAAGAAGAGTAAACCTGCAATCAAAACAGATGCAGTCAGTACAGCCATAGCGCTTCTAGCGAGCACTAGCTTTTTTCCGCGCTTTTTACCTAGTTCGAGTCCTGCTTGAATGGCATAGATTTGTGCGGCTGCACTCTCTTGTTTTTGCTCCTGTGGGATTCGTTCAGCATCGATTAACATGGCAAGCTCCTCCTGACTACTCATGGTTCCAATCACCCCGATTCTTAATGATCATTCTTAACTGCTTGAGTCCTTTATGCTGCCATGTCTTGACCGTTCCTTCAGGTTTATCCAGAATGTTAGCGATTTCGCTTAAGGTCATATCGTTGTAGTATTTAAGCAGCAGCACATGGCGATACTTGGGCTTAACCTGTTCGAGTGCCCACAACATTTCCATCCGATGATGGCCAATGTGCGTAACCCGCTCACCGATTCTCTCGTCTACAAGTGGCATGGAACGTTTTCTGCGTCTTTGTTCATCTATACAGACATAAATCAGGATCCGAATGATCCATGATTTGAACGCTTTGGGATCCTTTAATGTTTTTCTTTTGATCCAGGCCCGGCAAGTCATTTCCTGCATCGCTTCAAGCGCATCATTCCGGTTACGCAAGTAGCTATAGGCAATACTGTATAGTTGTTCTCTATGTACTAATATGGAATCGTAGAAATCCGTCTCGCTAAGTGCATCAAGAATCGTTACTTTCTTCATTTCTGCATTAGTCATTGTCATATCCTTCCCTAGCCCCCTCTCCTAAACCTCTCATAGATTAAGACGGAGAAGGTTTAGAAACGGTTTTTTTTTGTATTAACTTTTTTGGGGCTGAGCACTTTAAGATTATAACATCCTATAAAAAATGAACGATAAATGTTATGATAGATAAAATTGGACATAATCAATAGTACGCACTTAAAAGTACCATAGGCACTAAAAAGTGCCCATACATTGGAGGCTATCATGACAACAACACCAACAACATCATCAACCGTCAAGAAAAAATATAATATTTCTGTTGAAGCCACACTCGAAGTCATCGGAGGAAAATGGAAATGCGTAATTCTTTGTCATTTAACGCATGGCAAAAAACGCACATCAGAATTGAAACAATTGATGCCAGGCATTACTCAAAAAATGTTGACACAGCAGCTTCGAGAGTTAGAGGCTGATGGAATCATCAACCGAATCGTATACAATCAGGTTCCGCCAAAAGTGGAATATGAGCTTAGCGAGTATGGGGATAGTTTAAGCGATATTTTGACTTCTCTCTGTAATTGGGGAGAACAACATATCATTAAGCAGTATGGCGATAAATATGCTGTTCTGGAGGACAACATTTTAAATAAATAATTAGTGGAACCTTAAGTTCACTCTTAATAAACCCCATCCATAATGGTTGGGGTTTTTTGATGATTATATTACGCCATCTCCACCAATAGCAGTTGCTGTAAATGATATGGGTCCAAATATATTTATAGGCAAGTCGCTATCATTCTGAATTACCAGTTCATAGTTGTGGATTCCAATATAAGGACCATCAACCCACTGAACATTTAATTGAATATCAGTAGTTGTAGTAAAACGAAAAAAGGAGCTATAAATATCGACTCCAGCACGTCGGATTAAAACAAGAAATTGGCTATCAGCAAGTGCAGTAAGACTAAAACTACCATTTAACTCGACTCTGCTGGAGAAAGAGGCCGGATTAGCCGGACTAATATTTACTTGCGTGGTGGCTAGACCCGCTCCAGCTCCAGGAATCCCAGCAACCGTTATAGCAGTAGTAAACGGGTCTAACGGGATTTTTGCCTGTGACCCATAACTTATAATTGTCGCCATTGTTCATCACTCCATTTCAAGGTTATAGATTAGTATATTGTGAATCCGCAATGATAGATTGGACTTAATTCCTGATGATTATAAACATTTAAGTTATACCTTTACTAGATTATAAAACCTGGTTCCTTCGAATATCACCCTCTAATTTCCACCTATTGACAAACTCACTCATCAGAATTACAATTACCCAAATATCATGAACAACGCTGACAAAGGGTAAGTAGACAACCGAACATGGACTTCAGAGAGCCGGTGGTTGCTGCGAACCGGTGTCCAGCGCTTGATCGAATGGCCTTTAGAGTTGCTCTTCCGAACCATCTTGCTTGGATGCTGTAGGAGAAGCCGGGGTTCCCGCCGTTATCAAGGGACCTGTATCCGAGATTATCTTTAACCCTCTTTCGTACAGGTAAGAGAAGATCGTAAAGCCAACGAAACGTATGGTAACACGATCAATTAAGGTGGTACCACGACAACTTCGTCCTTATTGGATGAGGTTTTTTTGTCATTTTAAGGAGGTGATGGCCATGGATGATGGCTGGTGGTGGCGATTCAATGTTAATCAGAAGCGACAAAACAGGAGGAATTTAAATGATAAAAGAACGTGTATTAACTGGAGATCGAGTGACTGGAAAGCTGCACCTTGGCCATTACGTGGGCAGCTTACAGAACCGAGTAACTCTACAGGAGCAATATGACACTTTTGTGTTTCTAGCAGATATTCAAGCCCTAACGACTCACTTTGATCGGCCTCAACACCTTGCTCAAAATTTGAATGAAATCACACTGGACTATTTATCAGCGGGTATTAATCCAGATAAAGCAACCCTATTTATTCAATCTATGGTTCCTGAGATCGCTGAGCTGACCGTCCTATTCTCCATGTTTGTTACTGTGAATTCGTTAAGGCATAATCCCACGATTAAAGCCGAATCGAAAAATTCCAGCTTAGATGAACTGTACTACGGTTTTCTTGGTTATCCAGTTAGCCAGGCTGCGGATATAACCTTTTGTAAAGCAACGATTATTCCTGTAGGAGAAGACCAGCTTCCCCATCTGGAGTTGACCCGCAAAATCGTACGTAGATTCAACGAGCTGTACAGCCCCATCCTTGTGGAGCCTAGAGCGCTCATCAGCGGGACGCCAAGACTAGTAGGAACAGACGGCAACGCTAAAATGAGTAAAAGCCTAGGCAATGCTATCGAGCTGGACTCTACAAAAGAAGAGATCACCTTCAAGATCCGTAAAGCCATAACCGATCCAGCCCGTGTTCATAAAAATGATCCTGGGCATCCAGATATTTGTCCCATTTATGCTTATCATCGTGCTGTTCGTTCACATGGCGCCCCAGAAATTCACGATAGCTGCGAAAGTGGCAGTATAAGCTGTTCTGCCTGTAAGCAGCTTATCACGGCAGCTCTAGACCAGCTAATTGAACCAATGCGTGAGCGGCGCTCCTATTATGCTGCCAGACCCAAGGTTGTTGAGGATATCTTATTATCCGGAACTAAGCGTGCCCGCGACATCGCTCAAGAAACGATGTCTGAAGTACGCGGGGCTATGGGCCTTAATTATTTTTCAAAGTAAAACTGATCTCTAAGGGCAATAAAAAAACGCCGGACTCTCTATTGAAGAGAGCGCCGGCTGTATTTATAAGAAAATATTATCTAATATGGATTTCCTCTTACAGCACCCAATTCCCTTTACGGAATACCGGCTCAATCGTACCATCCGCCAATTCTCCATCAATATCCAGCTCAGCAGAACCAATCATGAAATCGACATGCGTTAAGCTGACATTAGCGCCTCTTGCGACAAGCTCTTCATTCGTAAGCTTTGTGCCGCCTTCAATATTGACAGGATAAGCACTTCCCAATGCAAAATGGCAGGAGGCATTCTCATCAATCCCTGTATTGTAGAAAATCCTATTTAAGCGCGAGATGGGAGAATCATGCTGCACTAAAGCCACTTCTCCTAGATAGGATGCGCCTTCATCCGTTGCCAGCAGCGAAGTCAGATGCTCACGTCCGGATTCAGCTTCATATGCTACTACTTTTCCATCTTTAAAAGTGAATGAAAGTCCTTCTACCAGACGTCCGTTCAGATTCAAAGGAAGTGTACTTCTAACTGTACCATTCACACCTGTACGATGCGGCATGGAATAGATCTCTTCCGTTGGCATATTAGCCACGAAATACACGCCTTTATCATTCTCTCCGCCGCCTCCACGCCATAGATGTCCTTCCGGAAGCTCCACATGCAGATCCGTACCCGGAGCGCGGTAATGCAGGCTTTTATAACGCTTAGCGTTCATTCTATCCTGACTTTCTTTCAATTGACCGATATGTTCTCTCCATGCGGCAACCGGATCCTCGCTTCCTACACGATTCATCTGGAATACCGCTTCCCACATCGCTTCCACTCGATCTTCCTCAGGGAGATCGGCGAACACCTTGTTCGCCCAAGCGCGCGTTGGAGCCTTAACGAGAGACCAGCTAATTTTGCTATTACGAGTGTATTTAGAGTAGTTCTTACGAGCAACCGCTGCCGCTTTAACTGCTCTTGACACTTTGGAAGAATCAATGCCATTGAACAATTCCGGATCTGGTACTTTAATATGTAAGATGGCGCCGTTCTCTTCCGCAAACTTCTCCATCATTTCTGCTTGCCACTGTGGATAGTAATCAAAGGAATCTTCTGGAGCTTTTTCGTAACGAATACGTGTAGTCGCTTCATCTTCCCAATCAACAATTACATATTTTGCACCTGCTTCATAGGCTTTACCTACAATCAAGCGAGTAAGCTCTGCCGTTTCAATAGGTGCATGCACCATCAAAACTTGTCCAGGCTGTACATTTACCCCTACTTTTACAACCAGGTTCGCATATTTCTCTAACATGACATCAAAATCTTTCATGAATTCTCTTCCTCCATCTCTATGGTTGCTTTACTGTCGCACCAAAGCACCGGAGCTCCTTAACAGCAGACGGTCAGCTTCACTTCTTATTTTAACGCAAAATGCTTAGAGTTGCGATTCGATATAATAAAGCGGCCCCCATGAAAGGAACCGCTCACGTAAATCCTTATTTTTTATCCACTTGCAGCAACGTTACGGTCTTTAAAGAATAGGTATGCCTAATCTTGTCCTCAGAGATTACGTTAAGCTTGGTCAAACTTGCTACCTTCGCGGGATCTGATTTGGAGAGCATACGCCACACTTCAGGGTCTGATAAGGTTTCATATAGCTTGAGATCATCATATTCTTTGCGATTTTGCATCACAAGCTTCACTTTGTAGCTTCCGATTTCAGTCTCGGTGGCCCCCTGCTCACTGCAATAGCTTAGAATATCCTGCCGAAGCTCTGCCAGTTCTTTTTCGATTTCCTTGTGCTTTTGCTTTAGGCGATAATACTGCTGCACCTTTTTCTCCATCACTTCACGCTCCTCTATAGACATATGTATGCCGAAAGCGCTAAATAAATAAGTTGAGTTCCCTATCATAAAATTTTATAATGAGCCGGGAAAGCTAGTTTGCAGCAGACTACATTATTCCACAAAAACAATGATTCGGCAGGTGACTTATGTTTCATTCTTACTTTTTCCCCATTTCTTATGCCTTTATGTTGTTTCCTATAGCGGCATTGATCTTCACACTCCCATTTTTAATCGTCCAATACCGTAGACACGGCTACATCCATAAGCTTAGAGCTTTAATCTTATACTTATTGCTGCTCTATCTGATGAACGCTTATTTTCTCGTTTTGCTTCCGATGCCTTCCTCAAGACATAATATGGCACCTTTGGGAAGTATGATGCAGCTCGTCCCTCTTCAATTCATACAAGATATTATTGATGGTTCTAAGATCATACCTGATCAGATTTCAACGTATTGGTCGTTACTGCGTGAGCCTGCTTTTTTACAGGTGATATTTAACATCGCTTTGACCGTGCCGTTTGGATTGTTTCTGGGCTACTATTTTCGAACGCGCTGGGGAATGTGTATTCTCTTGTCTTTCATACTTTCGTTATCTTTTGAGGTCACTCAGGTTACAGGCATCTACGGCTTTTTTGATCATCCCTACCGTCTATTTGATGTTGATGATCTTATTACCAACACGCTGGGAGGAATCTTTGGATTCCGAATTGCGATCTGGATAAACGGGTTACTGCCACGTATAGAACAACTGGATACGAATATCGATCGTTCCGCCAAAAGAGTCTCCTATACCCGCAGAGGTATTGCCTTTTTCATCGATAGTATGGTGTGGATCATTGGGTTTGGTGTACTTTATGGATTCGATATAAAAAGTGCTTTCTGGATTGTAACAGGGATTTATTTCATCCTGATTCCAGTTTTCACTGGTGGGCGGACCTTAGGCAAATGGATTGTACGTATTCGGGTGACGAACAGAGGTCATCGGGCTTCTTTCTGGGCGCTTATGATCCGATATGGTCTGCTATATTGGGTAATACTTGGACTTCATGCTATTGTTATCGATTCTGATGTGACGGGGCTTCTATCTTCACCATTGAGAACGGTCGCTTATCTCTTTGTTCTACTGGTCGATTTAGTTTTCTTTACTCATTTAATCATTAAGGTATTCAAAAAAGATGACCAGCTAATCTATGAGAAATTAAGCCGAACCTCGCATGTTATTTCATGGCCTGAGAAAAAATTGCATACCGATGCCTCAAACAGCAGCTCTATAGAGGATTGAAAATCCTCCCATTTATATAGTATTTATACAACGGGATTTGTTATAGAATAGGAAGGTAAGAATTCTCAAAATTCAGGAGATGAATGAATGGAAACTACAAGTAGCTTACAGTTATCTAGAAGTCTTCCAGAAGAGCAGGGCATTTCCTCAGCCGCAATATCCAGCTTTATTGATGCAGTCGAGACGCAAAGCTTAGGTCTGCATAGCTTCATGCTTCTACGGCATGGGTATGTGGTCTCTGAAGGCTGGTGGTCTCCTTATAAGTCCGATCTACCACATATGCTATTTTCCCTTAGCAAAAGCTTCACCTCAACTGCAATCGGGTTTGCGGTTACAGAAAAGCTAATTACGCTTGACGATGCAGTCATCTCCTTCTTCCCTGAAGAGGCTCCTGCGACTATCACTGACAATCTATCCAACATGACAATCAGACATCTATTGATGATGGGTACCGGGCATGTCGTGGATACTATGGACACACTTCATAAAAGTGCAGACGGGAATTGGGTTAAAGCTTTCTTCTCAGTCCCAGTGGAGAAACAACCAGGTACACATTTTCTATATAATACCGGCGCCACTTACATGCTGTCCGCGATCCTTCAACGAGTTACTGGCCAAACACTGCTAGAATATCTAAAACCGCGTCTGTTCGCTCCGCTCGGTATTCACGGAGCAACTTGGCAGTCTTGTCCACGTGGAATTAACACGGGGGGATTTGGCTTAAGCATTACCACAGAGGATATCGCTAAATTCGGTCAGCTTTACTTACAAAAAGGGATCTGGAATAATCAACGAATCCTGCCTGAACAATGGATTAATGAGGCAACTTCCAAACACATTTCCAATGGCGAAGGCGATCATGACTGGGCGCTCGGATATGGTTATCAATTCTGGAGATGCCAACACAGAGCCTACCGCGCCGATGGCGCATTCGGACAACTCTGCGTTGTTCTTCCTGATCAGGATGCGGTAATTGCGATTACTGCCGCCACCCAAAGTATCCAGGGCATTTTGGATACAGTGTGGGAGCATTTACTACCCAACATGAAGGATGCCCCTCTTCCGGAGGACCAAGTATTAGTAAGTAATTTGGCAGACCAATTAAAAAACTTATCAATAGACCCTCCACAATTGCAGCAGTCATCTTCTCTAGAAGATCAAATTAATGGTATAACCTACACACTCGAGGATAACCAATTTTCACTAGCTACTATCTCTATTTCCTTCAACAATGATGAAGCTGAAGTTACTTTAATCACTAAGCTTGGTGAAAAGAATGTCATTCGAGTAGGCCGAGGACAATGGCTCGAAAGCTTTGCACTCATCCTGGAGCCTTTCATGAACCGGATTATGTCCAGCTTTACTTGGTCTGCAGAAGATCAGCTTCAGTTGTCCTTGCTATTTGTTGAAATGCCTTTCTTGATTACACTTGATATTAATATTCTAGAGAACATGTTAATCCTAAAGCAGCGGATTAATGTGAATATGGGACCGCTTGAATTCGATGATATCATCGGAAGAATACAATAGGTATAGTTAGTTAATAAAAGAAAGGCCGCTTTGTCCTGTGCAGGAACTTAGCGGCCTTATATCACTTTTTTTATTCCGAAAAATCAGCTAGCTTCAACATGACTGGGCAATGATCACTACCCATGATCTGACAATCAATTTGAGCATCCATTACATTAGGTGCAAGTCTGGAAGAAGCTAAGAAATAATCAATTCGCCAGCCCACATTCCGCTCTCTCACCTTCGGCATATAAGACCACCATGAATACACTCCCTCCAGCTCCGGGTGAAGATATCTGAATGTATCTATGAAGCCCGACTCTAACAGTGTGCTCATTTTCCCTCTCTCTTCATCCGTAAAACCGGAGTTCCCACGGTTAGCCTTTGCATTCTTGATATCAATATCTTCATGGGCAACGTTTAGGTCTCCACAGACAACAACTGGTTTATGCTTGTCCAGCTCTAAGAGATAATTACGGAAACGGTCCTCCCATTCCATTCTATACTCCAATCGGGACAGATCTCGTTTGGCATTAGGTGTATAGACATTGACCATATAGAAATGTTCGAACTCTAATGTAATGATCCGCCCTTCTTCTTCTTCATCTTCTTCCATCCCATATCTCGCAGAGATTGGCTTGATTTTGGTGAATATTGCCGTACCGGAATATCCCTTTTTCACTGCGTAATTCCAGTATTGTTCGTATTCTTCACCATGCTCCAGTGTAATTTGCCCTTCTTGAAGCTTAGTCTCTTGAACACAGAAGATATCAGCATCTACTTCTTTGAAATAGTCATTAAACCCTTTTTTAACACATGCCCGAAGGCCATTAACATTCCATGATACCAGCTTTATCATCGGCTTTTCTCCTTGCATTTTGCTATAATTATTCTCAGTTTATCATAGTTTTATATCCTAATCATTCAACATCCATGATACAATAACAAAATTGACTCTATCTAAATATTATTTAATACGTGAGGTAAAGAAACTTATGAATGCACCAACACTATTACGAGGGTTTAACTTTTTGTATTTTGCGTTGCTGGCTATGTTCATTCCTTTTCTGCCAGTCTATCTAGGTGAGCAAGGTCTTAATCCGGCGCAAATTGGATTCATTATTGGTACTGGAGGGTTTGTTACTATTATTGCTCAACCCTTATGGGGGATGATCAGTGACAAAACAAGAACGATCCGCAAAGTGCTGTTAATTCTGTTGTTATGTTCTGCGGTGACCGGATACTTTTTATTCGATTCAAGCAGCTACGTGCGACTTATTCTTTTTGCGATGCTGCTCTATTTCTTCTTAATGCCTATCGATCCGCTAGCTGAGAGCCTAAATTTCCGTATCTCTGAAGCAGCTGGAATTAGCTATGGTTCAATACGTACATACGGAGCGTTGGGGTACGGTGTTATGGCCCTACTCACAGGTTATGTGATGAGTTATTTCGGTTCACAAGGGATGGCCTTGCTGTTCGTCGCGATTAGTCTTACAAGCTTTGTGGTCAGCTGGTTCATGCCAGATGCTCCGGTGACCGGTAAACCGGTCACACTAGATAGCCTGAAGCATTTTCTTAGTAACAAAGAAACACTGCTATTCCTCGTACTCATCTTTATTAGCTCCGTTCCCGCACGAATGAACGATACCTTCCTTGGGGTATATATTCGCGAGCTTGGAGGCAGTCCTGAATTAGTTGGTCAATCGTTCTTTATCGCCGCAATGAGTGAAATTATTGTGTTTGCCTTAAGCTTTTGGTGGCTTCGCAAAGGAAAAGAGCTAATCATCATTTCGATTTCTGGAGCCTTTTATTTTCTTCGGTTCTTTATTTCGGCCTGGATTTCTGATCCGCATTTATTAGCCTATCTACAGATTCTACAAATCCTAACCTTCCCGGTATTCTACTCCGCAGCTATTCAGTATCTATATAGTATTGTGCCTGTGGAATGGCGCGCTACGGGTCAAACTGTTTTGGCGCTACTGTTCTTCGGTGTATCAGGTATTCTCGCTTCTTATGCTGGTGGAGCATTATATGAAGCCTTTGGCGGTAAGGTCCTCTACTTAACAATTTCCGTGATGTCATTTATCGGTATGCTGTTCGGATTGATATTGTACAGAATCTATGGTAGTAAACACACCAATAAAAAGAATATAGCCACTCATTAATCTTTCAACAATTAAACGGGTATGTCCCATAGCCTTGTAGACGGCTACCGGACATGCCCGTTTTCTATGAATAAGTATCGTAGTGTCCGTGAAATCAATCTCCTTGTCCCCTATCAAAAAGTGCTAATTCCCCGTGTCATTCGCTCTCCCATCAATAGATTTATCGCATAGTATATCCTATCAAAAGAAAAGGAGGTCGTTACTATGGCCATCGTATTACCGCTTCAATTGTTTGTTTTAGAACCTGTCATTGGCAAATCATATTATGAAAACCTTGCAGGTGGTATTAATGCTGCAGTTACAGTAAACAATATTTCGGACCATCCGGTACAACTAGTATTAACCCGTGTGAATGCTCCAGTTATCACTTACACGATTCCAGCATTCAATAGTCTTACACTGCAAGTTCATGCACTGTTGGTTGCAGCACTCTTAAGCACTGCTGCAGGTACTACATTTGGATTTATTGAAATCTCAACATCAGATTTCTAATAGATTCATTTCACAATGCTCTCTAAAGCATCTCTAGCTGATAGTTCAGCTAGAGATGCTTTTCTATGAACTTCTACCTAAGTCATTCATTCTTTATGTTGCTCCATAAGCTGCTTCAGTTTGATTTCAGTATTTGAATCTGCGGCAGGCGTATAAATACTACAACGTAAATCTGTACTGCCTTGAACCTGTAGTGAGGTTAAATGAAATAACATTTTCCCTGCTTTGGCATGTCTGAATTCCAATAGCACATCTGGAGCAGAGCTAACACGACTTTGTTCCCATATTTCATTAAACGCTGGATGCAGTCCCTTTAATTCCTCGATAAATTCATCGTACCAACGATCCTCTACATATTGTCCGTAATACGCTCTAAAGATGGATAGATATCCACTTACGAATTGTTCCCAATTTACGGCTAAACGTCTGAATTCCTTGCGAACAAATAGCAAACGAATCATATTTCTCTCCTCGATGGGCAGTTTGGAGAAATCTAGAAACACATGTGCTGCAGCCTCATTCCAACCTACAATCCCGCAACGTCGGTCTGAAATAATCGTAGGACAAGTCTTAAGCTCCTGTAAAATTTTCTGCAAAGAAGGACTAATTATTGAGGATTCCTCTTGCTGAAATAGACCATTCCCTGTTCCAGTCTCTAGTGCTAGTGCAAAAAGATACTTCCGCTCATCACTAGTTAACTTTAAGGCAGTTGCAATACAGTCCAGAACAGACGAAGATACTTTAATATCCCTGCCCTGTTCTAGCCACGTATACCAGGTGCTGCTTACCCCTGCTAGCTGTGCAACTTCTTCTCTGCGAAGTCCAGGTGTTCTCCTGCGAGTGCCTTCTGGCAGTCCAACAGAGCCGGGTGAGATCGCAGCACGGCGTGCTTTTAAGAAATCTGATAATGCCTGCAATCTCGTCTGATTAGCCATACGCTTCCTCTCCTCTCTGTTACATTCTTTAGTATAGTACAAATTATACTAGGATAAACGCTAACTTGTAATAGGATAAAATAAGTGGAAAAATACCTATATACACTTCTTGAGGAGGTTCACTATGGAACGCGTAGTTATTACAGGTATGGGTCTAATCTCACCCCTTGGAAATACAATAGAGAAATTTTGGGATCGTCTAGTTTCTGGTGAGTCGGGTATTTCCCCAATCACTTCATTTGATACCTCTAACTTTAAGACAAAGATTGCGGGAATCGTGCATGATTTCGATGCGGAGGCCAGATTTGGCCGCAAAGAAGCACGCAGAATGGATAGATTTAGTCAGTTCGCCCTCGCAGCCGCTGAAGATGCCTGGACACATTCCGGTCTACAGCTTGATAAGATTGACAAGGAACGTCTCGGAGTTTATGTAGGATCCGGTGTTGGTGGAATTCAGACCTTGATGGAGCAAGGGAGTGTCCTAAAGGGGCGTGGACCAGATCGGGTCAGCCCTACTTTAATTCCCATGATGATCTCCAATATGGCTGCGGCGATGATCAGCATTAAATTAGGAGCCTTGGGTCCTACAATGTCTCCAGTAACTGCCTGCTCTATTGGAAATACGGCAATCGGCGAAGCCTTCCGGTTGATCCGTTATGGAGGTGCCGACATCGTAATTGCTGGTGGATCAGAAGCAGCCATTACCGAAATCTCTTTAGCCAGTTTCGGCAATGCCACCTCCTTATCCACTCGAAATGAGGAGCCGATTAAGGCGAGTCGGCCTTTTGACGGGGAACGTGACGGATTTGTTATCGGTGAAGGTGGCGGAATAGTTATTCTGGAGTCACTTTCTCATGCGCAGCGTAGAAACGCCAAGATTCACGGAGAGGTTATCGGTTATGGTGCCAGCTCTGATGCCTATCATATGGTCGCCACCCATCCAGAAGGAATTGGCGCTTATCAAGCGATGAAGCTGGCCCTGAATGAAGCTAATCTCCAGCCCGAAGAGGTAGATGTAATTAGTGCTCATGCCACAAGTACAGTTGTAGGTGACCGCTCCGAGACCCTTGCGATAAAGAAGTTATTCGGTGATCAGGCCTACCAGATTCCCGTAACCGCTAATAAGTCCATGACTGGACACGCCTTAGGGGCGGCCGGTGGCCTAGAAGCCATTGCCCTAATTAAGAGCATTCAAGAAGGAATCATCCCGCCTACCCTTAATCAGAAGGTCAAAGATTCCATCTGTGATCTGGATTATGTCCCGAACATTGCGCGAAAATCTGATCTTACTATAGGTATGTCTAACTCCTTTGGTTTCGGCGGGCATAATGCTGTCATTGTGATTCGAAAGTTTGAAGATTGACCACTCATCCATAAAACGGGGTTCCATATTAGTCATTCTCAGGACTAAGTGGAACCCCGTTTCTACTGCCAATTTCAAAAAAAATCTATTATTCCATCGTTGATACATGGCTCCCCCAGATAGAGATACCTTCCTTGGAAACCGCAGTAAACGTCATAACGTTACTAGCTGTTGCTTCATTCCACACTTTCAGGAATACCCCATTATAAGTAGAACCGTCAATGGTAAGCTCCGCAGTATGATCATCGATAAGCTTCCATTTCCCCTTTACCGCTCCTTTGATCTTACCGCTTTTAGTTAATTCGATCCGCTCCGACTGCACGATATCAGCCGTAATGTCTTTGTTATGGTTTACATATTTATATTCGCCTGAAATTTGCTCTTTCGTGTATTTCTCTATGCTCTCTCCGCCATAGCGGTGCGGGGCTACCACCGGCCAGCCCTCACTGTTCATAAACATCTGATGAACTCTTACCTCATGCTTTTCTCCACGATTCGGGAAGCGTGTATGAAAGATCAGATAATACTTGCCATTCTCTTTATCATAAAACGCTGAGTTATGACCTGGTGATACATATCCTTCTCCACTCACTGGCAGCTCGTCATCCGTATTTAGGAATTCGAAATTCCCCATTAGCTTCACTCCGTAAGGAGCATATGCCGGATCATCGAACAATACCGTAGGAGATCCTTGTGCATTAATCATATCCTGACCCTCAGAATCTTCGAAAGGTCCATCGGGCGCCTTTGAACGAGCTACACGGATGTTATATCCACCGTCTGCAGCCAGACCACCGTAGGATAGGAACAGATAGTAGTAATCCGTTTCCGGACTGTATAGCATATATGGAGCTTCTATCCGAGCATGATTCGCACCCAGGAGCTTTTTGCCATAACCTTGATCTGGTAGCGGGAAGCCTGTATTAGCATCTAGTTCCATAATAAAAATACCACCGGAGTACGAGCCATAGACCATCCACAGCTTCCCTTCTTTATCAAAGAACACGTCCGGATCAACTACATTCGGCTTTTGAGTGGCATCATATATTTCTCCATCATCACCCTTACCCATCATACCTGACTTCAGAATGACGCCCTTATTCTTATAAGGTCCCTCAATATTGTCCGACACAGCTATGCCGAGTGCAGACAACGGGGAATCCCCTTTACAAGCATTATAATACATATAGTATTTGCCATCCGCCAATTGGATAACATCGGGTGCCCATAAGGTATCCGTCTGTGCCCATTTTAATGCTTCCGCAAACTCCTCTTTGACATTAGGAATGAGTACGTTTCCTTCTACCACCCCTGAGGACAGCTGAGTCCAAGACATCAGATCATTTGATTTAGCAGATGCTAAATGAGAACCGAATACATAGTATTTATTATCTGCCATAATAATCGACGGATCATGTACAGATACATTTTTGAAGATTGGCTGCGCAGAGTCAGCTGCGTTATTTGTGTCGATGGAACTGGCTGATTTGTCATTGCACGCGGTTACTGCTAATAATGAAACACTGATCATTGTAGTTATAATTGCTTTTCTCATCGTTATACCCCCTATGTATGCCTTTTCATTTTGAAACGAAAACGAACAATAGTCAATCCTTTTATTTAATTAAGTTCGTATTAATTCATGTTTATTTAAATAATAGTGAACATTCATGCACAAAAAAAACGCCAAGCCATCGAAATGGCCTGACGTTTCCTTTTATATTTTCCGAAGAATAATCTGTTTAATTAGCGCCTTCTTGTACCAAAACCGGCTCTGGATAAGCGTTCTTAAGCACACGTTGTCTATTCTTAACAACTGCCGGCGGTTCCACCTTAGGAGCCATCGGATGCATTAGCCAAGACTTCACCATATGGGTATCCGAAACCTTATACATTGGAGGCTCTTTCTCCATATCGATTTGCATAGCGTAAGTGCTACGTAGTGCAAAAGCATCGCCCTTAGGCGGTTTGATCAAATCTGGAGGCGTACCAGGAATAGCTGTTAGCAAAGAACCTTTGCTCTCTAGACTTGGCATGGAAGCTAACAAGCCCCAAGTATATGGGTGTCTTGGATCGTAGAAGATCTCTTCCGCTGTTCCCATTTCAACAATTTGTCCGGCATACATTACAGCTACACGATCTGCCATTCTTGCTACAACCCCGAGATCATGGGTGATAAAAATAATAGCCGTATCAATCTTCTTCTGCAATTCCTTCATCAAATCAAGGATTTGTGCTTGGATGGTTACGTCGAGCGCAGTAGTCGGCTCATCCGCAATCAGAAGTTTAGGGTTCGCAGCAAGTGCCATTGCAATAACAACACGTTGACGCATACCACCACTGAATTCATGTGGATATTGATTGAAGCGACGTTCTGGAGAAGGAATACCTACAAGATTGAGAAGCTCAATCCCACGTTTATTCGCATCAGCCTTGGAGATGTTCTCATGTTTAAGCAGCACTTCAGTAATTTGTCTGCCGACCTTCATCATTGGGTTCAGAGAGGTCATCGGATCTTGGAAGATCATACCGATCTCTTTACCGCGGATTTTCTGCATCTGCTTCTCTGTCTTGCCAATCAAATCTTGTCCATCGAACAGAATCTGTCCGCGTTTATATTCTCCTGGTGGTGTAGGAACTAGCTTCATAACCGCTTGTGAGGTTACACTTTTACCAGAACCTGACTCCCCAACAATCGCTAGAGTTTCACCTTTATCTACATGGAAGCTAACACCACGGATCGCTTGTACCTCTCCGCCATGTGTTTTGAATGATATCGCTAAGTCTTTTACCTCTAAAAGGCGCTCCATCTTGTCACCCTCTCATTTCCTCGTCAATTATGATAATGATTCTCAGCATGTTGTAAGCAATAAGTATTATTTTATCTAGTTTTAAGGGTTCTAGTCAAGATTTTTCTGAAAAAAATACGGCGAACCTCACACTTTAGTACTAGATCTAATTATTGCGTGCTCAATAGGTGTGATAGTTCCACTTTAAAATACGCAAATCAGAGAATAAGGAAGAACTACTAGGTACTGCTAAATATAATAAATGGTATGGAAGGAATACTGCCATGATTCTAAAGCCCACTATCAAAATATACACGAATAATACAACCAAAGCAAAAGTTACATGGTTATGTGATCAGTAAGTAATGCTTATTATGCATAAATGATCATGAAACAAACGTAGTATCGACAGCGGCTATAGCAAACTTACAGTATCCATATGTACACTCAGCCGTTCAAATATAAGAATTCTCCCCTACTGTTGCTCAGCCTCCCTATCTTTCATATTGTAGTTGTGTCAAAAATATGTTAATTCATGAACCGCTTCCAGCCCTCAAGCAGATTATCATGCGCCCACTTCAGGTGGCCCTGGCTATCGTACTTACGCGAATAACACTCGATGAAGTAAATTAAGTCGATATATAAGTCGTAGAGTTTTTTACGGGCACATTCATTTGGACTGTCGAAACTATCTCCGTAACCTCTGCAGAAATGCTCTGAATTCTCAATATAGCGAAAATAATATTCCATAAGGGGATCGCCCCAAAGTGCCCGTTCCCAATCAATCAATGCAACAATGCGCCCCTCTCGCACAAACACATTGCCATCCCATAAATCCCAATGTATTAGACGAGGCTCAACGACTGCGTCCATAACATGTAAGCGACTTTTGATCTCTGCCTCAACAGATTCTAACGGAATGGGCATTTCTACCTTTAAACGACGTGCATCTTCAAGCAGGTTCATTATCAAATGCTTAAAAGTTTCCCGCCATGAAGTCCCTTTTACGGGTGTGGACGCACTAAATAATCCGAAACGCTCCCCAGGAATTTCATTAATTAAACGGGAATAACGACCTAACTCTTCCTCAATACTCATTCTCTGCTGCGAACTTAGCTCTTCCTTAATTTCATTATAAGGCTGGCCAACTATTTTCTCCATGAAAAAAAACTCACTTGAAATCATTTTTTTACTGTTATCATAAGCGTATACCTCTGGCACAGGTACTGTCCCATTTGACTTCATCAGTCGCATCGCCGCAACCTCTACAGACATAATATCATGCTCGTAACTAAGGGTGTCTGCTTCAGCTGACGGTGCTATCTTAAGAATCATGTCTCTTCCATCTGATAATAAAAGGTCATATGCTGCGTTAAAATAGCCACCTGTCAGTTCAGTACTTCGCTGAATGCTCACATGACTTCCAAAAGTAGCACCTACCAAATCACTCTGTTGCTCTGTCGTTAATTTTGTTTTAGTAAAGCTCTCCAAGATCTCACCACCATAATGAAATAAGTATCAAATAATAAACAACCCTTCTCCATTTGATTGAAAATTGTTAAAATTAGAACAAACGAGTCTCATTAGCCCGCTTTTCATGAAAGAGAGGAAACGATTAACATGATTATTAAACCTAGAACACGCGGCTTTATTTGTACTACCGCACATCCGCAAGGTTGCGCTCGTCAAGTAGAGCGGCAAATCGAATATATCCAGACACAACCCGAAATCAAAGGACCACGCAAGGTGCTTGTCATTGGCGCCTCAACAGGATATGGCCTCGCCTCACGGATTACAGCCGCCTTTGGGGCTGGAGCCAGTACAGTAGGCGTCTACCGCCAGAGCAGCAGCAACGGAGCCCGTACAGCCTCTGCTGGATGGTACAATTCAGCAGCCTTTGAGGAACTTGCAGAGAAAGCTGGACTTCAATCCTACAGCGTAACCGGTGATGCCTTCTCCAAAGAGACTAAGGATAGAACCATACAGCTGATTCGCAGTGAATTGGGACAAGTTGATCTAGTCATCTACAGCGTTGCTTCTGCCCGTCGAACAGATCCTGTGACGGGTGAAGTTTATAACTCCGTAATTAAACCTATAGGCGATACCTACACGAATAAAACCGTAAACTTTCATACGGGTGAAGTCAGTCAAATTTCTATTGAGCCCGCTACAGACAAAGAAATCAATGATACTATTCGAGTGATGGGTGGTGACGATTGGCAGCTTTGGATGGAAGCACTTCATCAAGCCGGAGCTTTGGCCGATCATGCTACCACCATCGCATTCTCATATATCGGGCCGGAGATCACCCAGTCTGTATATCGGAAGGGAACGATTGGACGTGCAAAAGATCATCTAGAATTAACAGCACACACTCTTAACACTCAACTATCAAGTATAAACGGTCGAGCCTATGTAGCAGTTACGAAAGGACTGGTCACACAGTCTAGCTCAGCAATTCCTGTCGTCCCCCTATACACTTCTGCGCTATACAAAGTCATGAAAGAGAAAGAACTTCATGAAGGTTGTATTGAACAAACCTATCGGTTGTTTGCAGAACGTCTTTATGCGATGGAAGGGACTCCTGTGGATGAAGAAGGGCGTATCCGAATCGATGACTGGGAGATGTCCCCGGATGTACAGAATCAAGTGGCTCAAATCTGGGAAGAACTCACGACAAACAATATCTACGAATTGACAGATCTAGAAAGCTACAAACAAGAGTTCTTCCAGTTATTTGGATTTGAGACCGAGGGTGTAGATTATGAAGCTGAGACTGATCCAGACGTAGCGCTTATCAATCAGCGGTAAACAACAATACATTATGTTGGTAACTATTTTCTAGCAGAGGTTAGTGGTTGCTCAAGTGCATACAATTCTTCTTCAATGGAAATCATCTTTTGCTCAATCACTTTACGGGCATCTGCCAGTGCCTGATTAAAAATATGAGGTGAGAGTTCTTTGAGCATAAAATCAAGAAGATTCTCACTTGCTAATTGGCCAATTTCGCTAGATAGCTCCGTTTCAAAATAATCCTGAATACTGGATGTAACTTGTAGTTTGTGTTCTCTCTGTATTTTTATCGGCTGCATGATCGTCCTCCAATTTGTATGGGTTAAATTTCGGATTATTAATACAGGAAAAATGACGTGCTTACGCACGTCATTTTTTATATTCTATGCCCTTAATCTAAACCCACCACATTTCTGCTAGTGGCTCCTCAATTAATACTTGTTGAAGATTACTTACCGCTTTGGAGAAGCCTTCTTCCACAGACATCAATCCATCTTCATGCTCAATACTGACCACATAATCGTATCCTACCAAACGAAGAGCGCTCATAATATCAGCCCAAGTCTTAAGATCATGTCCAAAACCAACCGAACGGAACTGCCATGCACGGTCAAGCATTTTGGTATAGGATTGCATATCTGTTAAGCCATGCATATTAACATTGACTGGATCAATAACTGTATCTTTGGCGTGAAAATGATGGATTGCGCCTTGGCGTCCCAATATATGAATCGCCTGCACCGGATCAATTCCTTGCCACCACATATGGCTCGGATCAAGGTTTGCTCCGATTACCTCACCCGCAGCTTCTCTCAAACGCAGTAAAGTACCCGGTGTGTGAACAGAGAATCCGCCGTGCAGCTCAAGACCAACCTTCACATCATGCTCTGCGGCAAAGGCTCCCCATTCAGTCCAGTAAGGGATCACTTTATTCTCCCATTGCCAATCCAGAATTTCTTGATAATCATTTGGCCATGGAGCTACCGGCCAGTTCGGATACTTGGCACCCTCATGATCACCTGGACAACCAGAAAACGTATTAACGACTGGAACACCTAGCTTCTGCGCCAATTTGACCGAGTTCACAAAATCCTCATGATCCTTCTGGGCAAGCTCTTTTTGTGGGTGTAGGGGATTACCGTGACAGCTCAGTGCACTGATCGTTAATCCACGGGATTCCACAGCATGTTTGAATTCTCTCAATGCTGCCTCATTCTCGAGAAGCATCTTAGGATCACAATGACTGTTACCAGGATTGCCTCCTGTACCAATCTCTACCGCCTTTAGACCTTTGGACGCTACATAATCAAGAGCATCCTCCAGCTTGCGACCCCCAAACAAGACCATAAATACTCCAAGTTTCATTGTAAGTCACCTCTTTTGCAAATAGTTTACTTACCTTCACCATACATATCGAAGTCTTTGAGCACTTGATTCTTCTCAGCAGATTCAAAAATAGCCTCAATCAAATTCTGAACACGCATGACTTCAGCATTCTTAACAATGGGTTCAGCTGTCCCCTCAATTACGGCTGCGAAATTGTCATAGAAGCTAGAACCTAGCTCCGCAGGTTGAGGTAAAGCTTCTGTAATCGTAGCCCCTTCCGAAGGAGGCGCCATCGTTTTAGTTAATCCGACACCTGCACGGATAGGCTTAGGCTCGATCTTTTCGCCTTCATTGTTTCTGGTTACTAAACGTCCAGTTAAAGACCAATCTTCGATAATACCCGTTCCTTCAATACCCTTCACATACCATCTAGGCAGCGTAATAAAGTTAGTTGTCCCAACCTCAACGATAGCTTTTATTCCATTCTCAAATTGCAGGATGGCTTCAAAGCCATCATCTACATCATTGCCTAGAATAAAGCTCAGACTGCTGCTCACACTGATGACTTTGCTATCGATCATAAATAAGAGCTGATCTAATAAATGAACGCCCCAATCCAGCAGCATTCCTCCACCTTGTGCCTTGACATGGCGCCAGTCTCCTGGAATACCATTCGCTCCGTGTACGCGAGATTCAAGCTGGAACAATGAACCAATGGTCTCTTGATCATACATTTTTTTGATCGTTAAGAAATCCTCATCCCACCGTCTGTTCTGATGTACCATGAACACACGTCCTGCTGCATCTGCAGCAGCCAGCATTTCTTGAAGCTCTACCTTCGACATAGCGACCGGCTTCTCACAAATAACATGTTTGCCAGCTTGTAGCGCACGTACAGCGATTACTTTGTGTACATCGTTTGGTGTCGCAATAAGAACAATCTCAACTGCAGGATCTGCTAATACTTCTTCATAACTTTCATATACCTTGTAACCAGCATTAATGGAGTCCGCACGACGTGCTTCAAGCAAGTCGTATGTCCCTACCACTTCAAGGGAGTTAGTCTCCTTAATTAATTTCGCGTGATAACTTCCCATTCCACCAAAGCCAACGATGACTACGGAATGTATCTTTGAGCTCATGACTTCCACTCCTACTTCCCTATTAATTATCTGATGTGCCGTCAAAATACACAGCGCGACCTGTACGTGAAGATTCATAAATAGCTTCCAAGATTTGAGTAACAACGAGGGCCTGCTCAGGTTTAACTACAGGTTCCTTGTCTTCTCTAACCGCCTCAAGCCACAAGCGAGCTTCACGATCAGATTCATTTTCCTGTCCTCCATCAAAGAACGCTACTCCACCAGCAGACAAGTCTACTTTGGTCTCATACAGACGTCCACCACGGTCACCGTTTAGGCGCAGACCATCCTTCATATCTGCACCACCTTCTGTACCTGCAAGAAGCGTCTGAGCTTCTCGATACTCAGATACATTTAGTGCCCAGCTAGATTCAAGTACAATTGTAGCACCATTTTCCATGGTAATAAATCCAAAAGCTGAATCTTCTACCTTAAATTGCTCAGGATCCCAAGGACCAAAGGCATTTCCAGCGTTCTTTCGGTTACTCAGTTTATGGAAAGACGAGCCCATAACACTGCGTGGTTTATAATTATCCATCATCCATAAAGTAAGATCAAGTGCATGCGTACCGATATCGATCAGTGGGCCGCCGCCTTGCTTTTCTTCATCCAGGAACACCCCCCAAGTAGGAACCGCACGACGACGAAGGGCAATTGCTTTTGCATAATAGATTTCACCTAGTTCGCCGTTTTCGCAGAGTGCTTTAAGGTATTCACTATCCGAACGATAACGGTTCTGGTAAGCGACAGACAACTTCATCCCCGTACGCTTCGCAGCATCCAACATTTCTTGTGCTTGGGCAGTGGTTTTAGCCATTGGTTTCTCGCACATTACATGGTTACCTGCTTCCAATGCAGCGATAGTAATCACGGAGTGACTGTCATTTGGTGTACATACATGAACAATATCAAATCCGCCAGCTTTCAAAAGCTCAGTGTAATCTGTATAAACAGCAGCGCCTTCAGCGCCATAAGTCTGAGCGGCTTTCTGTGCACGTTCTTCAACGATATCGCAGAAAGCTACCATTTCAGCATCCTTCTGACGTGACAAACTTGGCATATGTTTTCCATTTGCGATACCACCGCAACCTACAATAGCAATTTTCAACTTATTAGACATTAACTTTTCCTCCTTGATTTGCGTATGCTTTTACCCATTTCAAACTATCTTCTACACTTTCTAATGGTGAACGACTGCAGAAATCCTGCTCTACTACCGCCCACTCCACATTCGCCTGTACAGCTGCATTTAAAATTGCAGTAAGGTTCACTTCACCTTCACCTAGTACTACAGTTTCTGGAGAGCCGTCTTCATTTTTCTTCAAATCCTTCAGATGGATGATCGGCAGTCGACCTGCGTATTTATTGATATATTCAACTGGATCATAGCCTGCATGATGTACCCAGCAAGTATCCATTTCCACTTGCAACAGGTCAGCCGGCACCTCTTCAAACAATCCATCAAAAGCAGTACGGTCACTATCACCATATTTATCTGTTAACTCGAAATCATGATTGTGATACAGAAGTACTGCTCCGCCCGCTTTGCACTTTTCTCCAATAACCTTCAAATTCGCGGCAACCTCTTCATAGTTGCGTTGTTCTTCTGACAAATAAGGAACAATCAAATATGGATTTCCAATCTCAAGATTGTAAGAGATTTCTGCTTCTGTATCATTCAACAATGCGTCATATGGACGATGTGCGCCGAGCGCGACCAGTCCAAGCTCATTTAGCAATTGTTTAACTTCTGCTGCGGTGCGGCCGAAATAGTGGAAAAACTCTACGCCTTTATATCCAAGGGCTGCTACCTTACGCAGTGTCCCTTCAAAATCCTGTTCCAGTTCTTCTCTAAGCGTGTACAATTGCAGACCTATCTTCAGCATTTTCTAATCACTCCAATGGGTTTAGGGTTAGCTTACTAATTCATTTAAACTTCTTTCTGCTGCTCGTCCCCAAAGAGATCAACAGCAGCAATCACTTGAACAATAATGCTGTTGTAGAATTGACTAATCTGATTCCCATTAGTTTCCTTCAACTGCCATTCTTGTTTGCATAGCTAATATCGACTCCGTATAGCGTGGATGGTCGATTTCTTTCTTTATTGCTTAGGTACATAGTAATATGAAAGCGTATATAATAAAATGAATAATATGATTAAAACATGAACAATCTGATTATCATTTCTAGTCATCAAGGAGGACATATGAATCAATCTACTACCTGTCACGTTTTATCCGCTGGATTTTCCTTTCACCGCAAACCTTTCCATATGTCACATAGCCATGGAAATCAGAACTATTTAATTCGTCTGCAAACAGAGGGCCGAAGCCGAGCAATGATCGACGGTGTGATGACACCAGTGGAGAGCGGCGATATCATGCTGTTTGCTCCTAATGATCCTTACTATTTAATTATTGATAAGGAAGAGTATCCTGTAGGTAAGCCGCGGATTGAAAGCGGAGATTATCATATTTTTTGTGAAGGCACTTGGATTGTTGAATGGTGGGAACGTGCTCAGAGACCCTCACTCTTAAGTGTGCCACTGAGTGAGAATTTCCTCGGCTTATTTCGTCAGCTGATTCTTGAGCACAGACGTCTTTCCGATTTCTCACCAGCGATATCTGCCTGTTATTTGCAAATCCTGTGTATGGAAATCGACAGACTCATTACAGATCAGCCAGCGATTACGCCTAAAGGCTATCTAGCTTACCGAATGAAGCAATATGTTGAGGAGCATGCAACCTTACCTTTTCTGTTGGAGGATGTTGCCGCAAATGTAGATATTTCCGTCTCCCGTGCCGTTCATTTATTTAAGGAGGCCTTTGGGACCAGTATTATCAAATATGTAAATGATGTCCGGCTAGAGATGGCAAGAGAACGAATCACCTTCAGTCCAATGCCGCTGGAGCAAGTAGCAGAAACCTGCGGTTTCGCAAACTATACTTATTTTCACCGTGTATTCCGAAGTCGTTTCGGCATGTCCCCTAGACAATACCGTGTACACAGCAGAACTCAAGTATAACAAGAGATAAGGCGAATCAATGAAAATAGGGCTATCCCTAAAGTAGATAAACTCCTACTAGGATAGCCCTTGCTTCTATATTCAAAGCATAGGCATGTTAATGAGATAATTATTCTTTTTGAGCTGAAATAATCAGGAACATCGGTCTGCGATCCTCGTCCTTCATCCACGGATCATTGCTCATCTCATCAGAAGGCTTAGGCTCTTTAACTGCTTTGATAGCAAACCCGGCTCCAATCAAGTCATTGAAATAGGTTGAGATTGTGCGATGATATTTAATCACATTTTCTGTTAAGAATGTCGTTTCACGCAATCCCTCAGACTGATAATGATCTACAGGCCAATGGAGACGATTGCCTTGGTCATCCACATACCAGTCCTGTTCATTTCGAGAAGTAAAGATGGGATGCTCCACTGAAAATATAAAACTGCCGCCTGGCTTAAGGTAAGCATGAACCTTGCGACAGATGGCTTCAAAGGACGCTACATAATGCATGGCCAATGAACTAATGACCATATCAAATTGTTCGCTCGCAAATTCAATATCCTCAATCGGCATCTGGATATAAGAAATAGCTGGATCGTCTGTTTTTCCACGCGCTTCTTGAAGCATTTTTTCAGAGATATCTACGCCAACGACTGAGCTTGCCTGCTGCTCGCGTGCATATAAACAATGCCAGCCAAACCCGCAGCCTAAATCAAGAACACTTTTATTATGTAAGTCTGGGATCAGAGGTTGTAATACATGCCATTCTCCAGCTGCTTTAAGCCCGCCAATGGAACGAGGCATTTGTTTATAGGCTGAGAAGAAATTCGTATCGTCGTATTTATTTTGTTTCATTAGTTACACATCTCCTATCCTTTATGTATTCAATCAGTATATTCTTAGTGATATATTCATTTCAAATGGCCAAACAAAAAGGAGCATCATCTTGGAAGATCCGCTCCTTATATTTATTCTTATTCAGTTGCTGCTGCTTGCTCGGCATTAACCTTACATGCTGTGAAATGGCGCTATAATCCCTATTGGATCTTCGGCTTTGAGCTGCGCACCAGATACCTGAGCGCTCTGCCTTTAACAAGGCTTTTTGAGTCTTGGTTCGTGCCATGTGGCACCACTCTCCTATTCATTGATGAACTATCAGACAGCTATAGTTTAACATAATACAGACTATGAGCGCAGCCAGAATTCCGTTACAATGAGATCACTGCTTGTTTTCTAACTTATCTAAATAGATTCGGAGGTTATTAGTGATGAAATACGATGTTTTGTACGAGGGTGCTTTTGCAATGTTGAAGGTATATTTGGACCCCGGCGAAAGTGTTAAAGCTGAGATGGGCGCAATGGTTGCCATGTCTCCTAACGTAGAGTTAAAAGGAACGGCTGATGGAGGCGTGATGCGGGGTCTGGGAAGAATGCTGAGCGGTGAAAAATTCTTCTTCCAGGAACTCAGAGCTATCCGTGGTCAAAGTGAGGTCCTACTGTCTCCAGGATCATTAGGTGATATCCAAGCTATCGAATTAGATGGTTCTTATAAGCTGTTAGTTCAAAAAGACGGATTCTTAGCCGGAACGGAAGGCATTCAAGTAAATACCAAAATGCAAAATTTAACACGCGGACTTTTCTCTGGCGAAGGCTTCTTCATTGTAGAAATCAGCGGCAGAGGAACGGTATTCCTGTCCTCCTTCGGAGCGATCCACGCCATTAATTTAGCACCAGGTGAAGAGATGATTATCGACAATGGACATCTCGTCGCTTGGCCAGATTATATGGACTATAAGGTAGAAAAAGCAGCCTCGGGTTGGTTGAACAGTTTAACCAGTGGTGAAGCGCTTGTCTGCCGATTCCGCGGAGAAGGTGTAATCCTTGTTCAGAGCCGTAACCCTGGGAGCTTCGGAACGTGGATTAAATCCTTCGTACCCACTCGAAGCTAAAAAATGACATAGGCTTTCCCAAAAAGCAGGATTTCTTTCTTTTAACTGTTTCAAACGCAACATAGCGCTTCTCCGGTTTTTAAGAAGCGCTGCTTTGCGTGCGAATTAAGGAATATCTCCCTATAACTCAGAAATTTCTGCGCATTTGAATACTAATTAGGGAAACTCTCCCTATAATTCAACTGATTTGTTGTGAAATATAGATTTTCCGCCGATTTATAGGGAGGATTTCCCCATTTCCATTCATATTGGCCAATTATCACTACTTTAGACGGAGTTTTTCCCTAATTACTTTCCAAAAAAGAAGCTGCCCTCTAAGCAGTATTCACTACTTCTGAGACAGCTTCTCCTTTTAGTTAGAAAGCGGCTTAAGAAACCGCTTTGTTTGCTTTTTCTTTTTTACAGCCTGTTCGTTTACATGTGTCATAAGTGCCTTTGAAATCAAGGCGGTGATCCGTGACGTTAAAGCCGTATTCACGTTCCACTCTTTTCTCCAGCTCCACTAGCCAGTCATCCTTAATTTCCTCCAACCTGCCACACACGCTGCATATCAAATGATGATGCATGTGAGAATGATCATTCCCCCGCAGATCGTAACGAGCGACTCCATCTCCGAAGTTCATCTTTTCTACAATGTGAAGCTCGCATAAGAGCTCAAGTGTACGGTATACCGTTGCCAGCCCTAAATGCGGATAGCTGAGCTTAACAAGCATATATACTTCTTCTACGCTGAGATGATCTTTCTCATTGTCGAGCAATATGTTCACTATGGCCTCACGCTGGGGCGTTAATTTATATTTTTGCGCCGCAAAAAGCTGACTGATATTTGAAATTTGATCCATTTGATTTCCTACCTTCCCGGAATGATTTAACATCCGTATCCACTGAGACGCACCCATTTATGCATCAAAATATAAAACGTAAATAGTAATCGTTACGATATAATCATATCAAAATTAGTCACGAATGAATAGAGCCTGACATCATTATAACATTTTAGCTCTCTTATCCAAAGTTTCTTTCACCTTTTCCTGCCTATTTTTCTACCAAAATCTACTTTTTCGTGAAATATTGTAGGTTTGACCGCAACCTTTCCATATTTTTCTGCGTTAAAGGAGTTGATAGCGGCCACGAGGCCTATCCTTACAACGAGGTGAAATAAACATGAATATGAAAAAAAGAACATTAGCCGCGATTACAACCGTTACGATTCTCTCCTGCTCTTTGGGTGGCCAAATATTTGCAGCCGGAAACACCTTTAAGGATATTGACAATATAAACGGGAAAGAAAAAATTATTTCTTTAAAAAATCAAGGCTTGATCAAAGGGGTTAGTGAATCCCAATTCTTGCCCAGCTCCAAAGTTACAACAGCACAAGGGATCCAGTTCATTTCGGGTGGTCTCCAGCTTAGTCTTGCGGCTATTGATTTCAACAAAGCTCCCGTTGCTAGTGGCTTGTTCACGAAAGTCAAGGATAAAGCTTGGTACGCTGAAGCCTTTATCAATGCGTATTATAATCATGTCGAGCTTCCTAAGGATATTGATCCAACCAAAACAATAACCAAAGAAGAGTTCACCAATTATCTAGTGCAAGGGGTCGAAGGCATTGGGAATCTGCCGATGATTAATATAGTGCCCGTAGATATCGCTGACGATGCTGCGCTGAATCCTTCTTACCAAGGCAGCATTCAACGTTCGCTTAAATACAAGATCAATAGTTTAGACGCCAATGGGAAGTTTAATCCGAAAAGTGAAATCACTCGCTCCGAAGCTGCGATTATGCTCTATAATGCTTTGGAATTCCTGAAGACCGGTCTGAAATCCTAACCGATAAGCGGCATTCAACTGATCTGATTGAACACACGAAAAAGCAGTCCAGGAATGTTCCTGAACTGCTCTTTTTTGCGACTTAATCTTCTTCTATATCTCTTCTCCACTAATTCTGTTCAGAAATTGCAGCGCACGAGGATGCTGCGGATGCTCAAGAACTTCTTGCGGAGTCCCTTGCTCTAGAATATGGCCTCCATCCATCAGAATGATCCGGTCAGCCACATCAGCAGCAAATTTCATCTCATGGGTCACTATCACCATGGTCATCCCCTCTGCCGCTAACTGTTTTATAACCTTAAGCACTTCCCCCACCAACTCAGGATCAAGCGCAGAGGTTGGCTCATCGAACAACAGCACCTCTGGATCTACTGCCATGGCACGAGCGATAGCTACCCGTTGCTGCTGACCACCTGACAGTTGATGCGGATAAGCATCCGCTTTGTCCGCCAAGCCAACTTTAGTTAATAACTTAAGGGCACGTTCGCGTGCTTCGTCCTTGGATCGCTTCTGGACCGTCACCTGCCCCTCCATTACATTGCCTAGTGCCGTCATATGCGGAAAAAGATTATAGGACTGAAAGACCATCCCTGTTTTTTGACGTAACGCCAAAATGGACTTCTGGGGGATTTTCTTGTTATCCGTGAAATTAATTTTAATATCACTGAGCGATAAGCTTCCTTGATCAGGGACTTCAAGCAGATTAAAGCAGCGTAAAAGCGTTGTTTTGCCTGAACCCGATGGGCCAATAATGACCAGCACCTTGCCATGCTCCATTTCCAGATCAATGCCCTTTAATACCTGCAGCTCACCGAAGGATTTATGCAAATTAAGTATTTCAATCATAATTGTCTCCCCCTTTAGCTCGCAGAGTAACGACTCAGTCGTTTCTCCAAGTAGTTTTGCAGTGCTGACAACACAGAGCAGAACAATAAGTAGAATAATCCGGCTTCCGTATACACCAGCAGAGGCTCATACGTTGTAGAAGCTACCTGCTGCGCAGTTCTAAACATCTCCGTATAGGTAATGATTGCTGCCAATGAAGTGTCTTTGACTAAGCTAATAAAGGAATTCGATAACGGCGGTACAGAAACACGGGCAGCTTGTGGCAGAATAATGCGGCGCAGTGCCTGGGTACGAGTCATCCCAACGGAGAAAGCCGCTTCCCACTGACCTTTATGTATCGACAGAATAGCCGCACGGATGATTTCCGATGAATAAGCCCCTACACTAAGCGTAAATCCAATGGTCGCGGCTATGAAAGGGTCGAGCACAATTCCCACTGCCGGCAAACCATAAAAAATAATAAACAGTTGTACTAACAATGGGGTTCCACGAATGACCCATACATAAAAGCGGGCGATTAGCTTCGGAAGTATCCACGGGGAGAGACGAGCCAGTGCTGTCAATATCGCTAAGATCATTCCCAGTGCAAATGATATCAATGCCAATGGAATGGTAAAAGCCACCCCAGCTTTTAGCAGGGGTAGCAGTGAATCTAAGAAAATTTGTATTTTGCGGTCATCCATTTTTAGACATCCTTTTTTGGCTCCAAGCTGGTTAGCTTCTGAACCCTTGAATTATTTTGAAACGTCAGCACCAAAGTATTTCTCAGAAATCTTTAAGTACGTGCCATCGCTCTTCATTTCAACAATTGCATCACTAACTGCTTTTACCAACTCTTCGTTGCCTTTTAAGAAAACAGCTGCGCTTTGTGAACCGTCTGGAATCTCATCTACTACTTTAATTTTTACATCAGGCTTTTGCTTTTTCAGGTCTAGATAAGACAAACCATCATTTACAGTCGCATCAATACGGCCTGAGGTCAATAGGTCCATCGCTTGATTGAAGCCATCTGTAGCTACAATTTCAGCCCCGTTCTCACGGGCGATATCAGACAGGTTACTGGTCAGAGATTGTCCGGCTTTTTTCCCCTTAAGATCTGCAAAGGTTTTGATATCCTCATTGTTTTCACTCACTATCAATACCGCTTTAGATACGATATACGGTTCGGAGAAATCATATTTCACTTTACGATCTTCATTAATGGATACTTCGTTAAAAATAACATCAAACCGCTTGGCATCCATCCCAGCAAAAATACCGTCCCACTGTGTCTCAAAAAACTCTGGTTCAACACCGAGACGCTTCGCTACTTCCTCAGCAATTTCTACATCAAAGCCGGTCAGTTTGCCCGAAGCGTCATGATAAGTAAAGGGTGCATAGGTCCCTTCTGTTCCTATACGCAATTTGCCGCTAGCTTTAACAGCTTCCAGACTGTTTTGTGCAGTGGCTGTATTTCCAGCATTCGTTCCAGCTGAAGAATTCTTAGACGTACCGGTATTCGAATTATTGCCGCAGGCCGCTACAAACACCACGGTTAACGCCAATAGAATAGTTAAACTTAGTTTTTTCATAATTAATTCCCCTCTCTTTACCCGGAATTCATCCGGTAAATTGTATACTACACTGGCCGCTGTATACCGTCAATGATTTTTTCCGATTATATACATCGGAATTGTAATATTAGGTAAATCTCTACCCTTATATTACCCATTCTTAGAATAATCCTTCACAAGATCCTCTCTTTACATCTCAGAAAGATATGGTATATTTATAAACAAATTAAATATGGACCTGTTATTTCACTAGGGGAGTCGGCCGACTGAGACGGAGCTTCAAGCTCCGGACCCTTGGAACCTGATCTGGATCATACCAGCGGAGGGAAGTGGAGCAGAATTTTCATCCCATGCATTTTAGTGTTCCTATGCAGAATGAACTTTTTGACCCATTTATTTCCCTTCGGAAATGAATGGGTCTTTATTTGTTTACAATCAATCACAAAACTTAAGCATACAAGAAGTTTATCCATCACAAAACGTTTAGGAGGTTCGATCATCACGACAATCCTATCCATTCAAGGCTTAACCTACTCTTTTCCGGAATCTGAACACCCCCCTGTATTTGCAGATCTATCCTTAGATATCAGCAGAGGAGAGTTTGTCTCGGTCATTGGGGCTAGCGGATGCGGAAAAAGCACGCTTTTCAAAACTATAGCAGGCTTGCTCGAACCCACTCACGGGCAAATAATAATTCATTCGAACCCGTCATCCTCTACTCGCTTAGGTCAGATCGCTTACATGCCTCAGCAGGATTTGCTGTTGCCTTGGAGAACCGTGCTCGACAACTGTCTTTTGCCCTGGGAGATTAAACCAACGTTTAGCAAACAACAGACGATCTCTCGCATTCAAGAAATGCTTTCACGTTTCGGTTTAGCCGATGTAGAGAGGGCATATCCCCATGAGCTGTCGGGTGGCATGAAACAGCGAGTCGCATTTCTACGAACGCTTGTAGCTGGTGGCGGGACCGGTCTTATGCTGCTAGATGAGCCGTTTGGAGCGCTCGATGCTATGACCAAACGTGAGATACACCGTTGGCTATTGGAGCTTTGGGATGAGCTGGGTCAAACAGTGATGCTCATCACCCATGATCTAGAGGAAGCGCTATTACTAAGCGATCGGATTTATTTATTGTCTGGAGGAATCCATAGCGAAATCCAGGAGATTGTCGTTGATTTACCGAGGCCAAGACATTACAAGATGAACTATGAACCCCGGTTTATAGCGTTACGGGAAGAGTTGGAGCGGAGACTGTATGCAGCCCATACCTTTTAAAAAATATGTAAACAATTACGTTCCCTTCATTCTACTGCTGTTGTTCATTCTTGTGATCTGGGAGTCAGCTGTTCGTCTTCACTTGATTCCAGCCTTTATCCTACCTGCACCTTCTTCAATAGGCATCGCATTGATCGAACACAGGCAATTACTCAGACCGCATTTATTGGCCACATTGCAGGAAATATGGGTAGGCTTTGTTCTCTCAGTTATTTGTGGTGCACTGCTGGGCACCGGAATGTACTTGTTTCGTCCCCTTGAAAAGGCCATCTATCCGTTCCTTATTATCAGTCAGACGATTCCGTTAATCGCGCTATCCCCCATTTTTATTATGTGGTTCGGGTATACGCTATGGAGCAAAGTGGCTGTTGTGTTTCTAACTGCTTTTTTTCCAGTCGTTGTGAGTACATATGACGGACTTCGTACAAGTGGTCAAGCCTACAAAGACTTATTGTTAACATTTGGCGCCAACCGCTGGCAACTGCTCGTTAAAACCCAAATCCCGCTGGCGCTGCCCTCCTTTTTCTCAGGACTAAAGCTATCCATTGTGTACTCCGTGATTGGAGCGACCATCGGCGAATGGCTCGGCGGCAGCAAAGGACTCGGTTACTTTAGCCGAAGGATGGCCGGAAATTTGCAAAGTGCCGAAATGTTCGCCGCTGTATTTCTGTTATCCGCGCTTGGTATAGTGTTGTTTCTAATGATAGCTCTGCTCGAACCATTATTTTTAAAGAAAAGAGGATCTAAACAATGAATGATTTGAATTTCCAAAGAAAATGGCTTATTCCCGTATTTCTCATATGTTCAGTCCTAATCTTCACCAGCTGCGGAAAAGCATCCAATGTAAGCAATACTCCTGCTAATTCATCTAATAACGAAATTAAACAAACGCACAAGCTGACGATTATGCTCGATTGGTATCCCAATGCCGTTCACTCTTTTTTATATGCAGCTGAGCAGAATGGTTATTTCCAAGAGGAAGGTCTGGACGTAGAGATCCAAATGCCCGCAGACAGCAATGACGCACTGAAACTTGTAGCAGCGAATCAAATCGATTTAGCGCTTAGTTATCAGCCTCAGGTGCTAATGGCACGCAGTGAGAACATTCCAGTACGTTCGATTGCTGCGATTGTGAGACATCCGCTTAATCATTTAATGGTACCTCAGACTGGAGACATTCATAGTCCCAAAGACCTCACAGGTAAACAGATTGGATATTCTTCCATTCCTCTTTATGAAGCCATGATTCGTACGATGATCCAAAACGATGGGGGTGACCCTAAGGCCAGCAAATTAATCGACGTAGGCTTTGACCTTATTCCGGCGATTGCGACGGGGCAAGTGGATGCCATTATGGGAGGGTTCATTAACCACGAACAATTAATCTTGGAAAAAGAAGGACATTCCGTGAACTCGTTCAACCCCACGGATTACGGTGTCCCTGATTATTACGAGCTAGTACTTGTCGCCAGTGATCAAGGAATACAAAATTCTGAGTCCTATTTCAAAAAGTTTCTAAATGCAATTACTAAAGGACAACAATTTGTGCAGGAGAATCCGGAAAAAGCGTTGAATTTGCTGCTTGCACACGAAGATGAGACCTCTCCACTTGATAAGCAAATTGAAGAGAAGAGTCTGGCTATTCTACTACCGCTAATGTATGCGGGTGACCAAGATTTTGGATATCAAGAACCCGCGTCTTGGGAGAAGGTACGACAGTGGCTATCAGACAATGATTTACTGTCTACTGACATCAAAGCTGAGGATGCTTTTATTAATCTTTAAACATTAGCTATTCGCCCATAAAACTTGAGGAGGAATTATCATGTGTTATCTATCCAAAGTACGGGAATTCAATCCCTTGATCCACAATATCACCAATATCGTGGTAGCGAATTTTTCAGCCAACGGTCTTTTAGCGCTTGGAGCCTCCCCCTTTATGGCGGATGCTCACGAAGAAGTGGCAGATATCGCCGCATTTTCATCTGCCGTAGTTCTGAATATCGGCACACTGAATGACTACGCCATTCAATCTATGGTGCTCGCGGGACAATCTGCGAATAAGCACGGCGTTCCCTTAGTTCTTGATCCAGTGGGTGCGGGAGCCACTGCTTATCGAACAGCTGTCACTCAAAAGCTTGTGAATGAGATGCAAATTACCGCTCTACGTGGCAATGTGGCTGAAGTTGCCAATGTCATTGGTGAGAGCTGGTCTATCAAAGGGGTGGATGCTGGTGAAGGTGAGGGCGATGTCGTCGTCTTGGCTGAGACTGCTGCGCGGAAGTTAGATTGTGTGGTTATCATCACCGGAAAAGATGATGTCATCACAAATGGAGATAACACCTACATTGCCAGCAATGGTCACCCTATTCTAACAAAAGTAACGGGAACCGGTTGTTTGCTAAGTGCAGTAGTCGGTGCATTTCTTGCGGTAAGTGAAGGAGCATCTCTTGAAGCAGCAGTTGAAGCTCTCTCCTTCTATGGAGTGGCTGCTGAAATCGCCGCTGAACTAACGGCTGGACAAGGTCCGGGGAGCTTTCAAATCGAGTTTCTAAATCAATTGAGCTTGCTCACAGCTGAAACTTACAAAGATAAATCAAAAATTAAACAACTCAGATAACAACCCTAAGGAGTGAACAGAATGACTATATCCAAAGCTTTAACTATAGCCGGCTCGGATAGCGGTGGTGGCGCTGGCATCCAGGCAGATCTAAAAACCTTTCAAGAGCTTTCTGTATATGGCATGTCCGCACTCACAGCTGTGACAGCCCAAAACACACTAGGAGTTCAGGGCGTATTTCCGTTGACACTGGAAGCTATTACGCAACAGCTTGATTCCATTGGAATTGATTTGAAGCCTGAGGCCGTGAAGACTGGGATGCTATTTAACAGTGACATCATTTGTATCGTAGCAGAGAAGATCCAGCAATATGACTGGCATAATCTTGTAGTTGATCCTGTAATGGTTGCTAAAGGTGGCTCTACCTTGCTCCGGCAGGAAGCTGTTCACTCCTTAATCAGCCATCTGCTGCCCTTAGCATTGGTGACGACGCCCAATATTCCAGAGGCCGAAATGATTACTAACCGAAGCATCACCACCATCGAAGAACGTAAAGAAGCGGCTAAAATCATTCATTCCATGGGCTCTGACTATGTAGTGCTAAAAGGTGGGCATGATACCTCAACTACAGCGGTTGTCGATCTTCTATATGATGGTCAAGAGTTTATCTATATGGAGAGTACTCGGATTCAGACTAAACATACCCATGGCACTGGCTGCACCTATTCAGCAGCAATTACTGCTGAGCTAGCCAAAGGCAAATCCGTTGCTGAGGCCATTCAAACCGCCAAAGCTTTTATACAAGCGGCGATTGAAGATGAGCTGGGCATTGGGGCTGGACATGGACCTACGAATCATTTTGCATATCAGAATAGATTGCGAGGGATGAACCTTGAAGCAAATAGACAGTGATCAACTACGTAATTTATTAAAAGTCTATTTCATTATGGGCAGTGTGAATTGCCTTAAATCCCCAGCCAAGGTATTAAAAGAAGCCGTTGCTGGAGGCATAACAATGTTCCAATTTCGTGAAAAAGGTACAGGGGCATTAACTGCAGAGGTTAGATTTAATTTAGGAAGACGGCTTCAAAAGATATGTCGTGCTAACGGAGTCCCTTTTATCGTTAATGACGATATTGATCTAGCCATCGCCCTTGATGCGGACGGCATTCATGTTGGACAAGATGACACCCCCACGCTAGCAATCAGGCAGCTGCTTGGGGAGGACAAGATCGTTGGTGTATCTGCTCATTCGCTCGCCGAAGCCCAGCAGGCCATTGCAGATGGAGCTGATTATCTAGGGATTGGACCTATTTATCCTACCTCTTCCAAGGACGATGCCCAAGCCGTTCGAAGCACATTAGTCATTGAGGAAATACGAAACAGCGGCATTACGGTTCCTTTAGTCGGCATAGGAGGAATCACAGTGCACAATGCAGCACCAGTACTAGCTGCGGGTGCGGACGGTATCTCCGTTATATCAGCTATTGCGGGCGCTGAAGACATCACCTTAGCCGCCAGAGGATTTGTTCAAGAAGTTAATTTAAGAGGAACATAAGCTCACTCAGCTCTTCTCCGCTCAAATGACGCCATTGTCCTCGCTCCAAACTATCAAGTGTAATATTCATGATTCTTATTCGTTCTAGTTTAAGTACTCTATATCCTAACTCCTTGCACATTCTGCGTATTTGCAGATTAAGGCCTTGAGTTAGGATAATTCTAAACTCATCATCAGCGATCGGGTACACTTCGCAAGGTTTCGTTGTGACCCCAAGTATGTCCACACCGCTAGACATTTCATGTAAGAATTCTGGCGTCACTGGCTTATCTACGGTAACCACGTATTCTTTCTCATGCCCATTTTCGGAACGCATCATTTTGTTTACGATATCTCCATCGTTCGTTAATAAAATGAGACCTTCCGAGTGTTTATCTAATCTCCCGATTGCAAAGATTCGTGAAGGATATCCTACAAAATCTATAATATTCCCAGCCACATCAGGGGCTGCGGTACAGGTAATCCCGATTGGCTTGTTCAGCGCGAGATATACCAGCTCCCCTTTACTAGTCGTTATGGGCTCTCCATCTACGGATACAATATCCTCTGGCTCTATAAGATTATTCGCCTCACAGACAACTCCATTAACCGCGATTCGGCCAGCGGCAATTAGCCGTTTCGTTTCTCTTCTGGAACAAAAGCCAGTCTCGCTTATATATTTATCGATTCTCACAATGAACCTACTTTCTATTCATAAGCTTAGTCATATTTATCCAATAAAAAAACACCTGATTTTAACGATCAAAATCAGATGTTAACCTTCAGGAATAACCCAGTTCAAGGGAGCTATTTGGTGCTTCCGCTTTTTTTCACGTTATTGCCCTTGCTTCCACTTAGATCTTTAGCGCCTGGACCCGTGGTTGGAGCACCTTTTGCAGGTTTAACTGGCTTTGCTGTTTTGTTCCAGCGTGTCCAGCCCTTACTCCCCGTACCTCTGCCCGTGCCGCCACCTTTACTTTTTGCACCCATCATATCACTCCGTCAGTCATTCAGAATTCGTATAGTTTATACACTTCATCTATTTTACCACACTCTCAAACTTTCTGTTTAAGTAATAGCTCAGCTTCGTCTAACGATACTCTGATTAGTATTTAGCATCTTTATTCATTTCATGAATATCAAAGGTATCTTCATGTATTTCAATGGCGATGACAGTACCCTCTTTTTCGAAAAATTGCACATGCCCTAACCGCTTATCCTCCAGCTCCACCCAGCCAGCATCCTCTAATTTATTAAAATAACTGTCAGGCCGGTAAAGACCTTGTTCTCCCCCTATATTATCCAATTCGTACTTTACGCCTATTTTTATATTAGGGTTACTTGAAGTTGTCGTCACTTCGATTTCCTTGGCGTTCTTCGGAATAGGAATTTCAGCATTTATAGAAGATATTCCGTACTCTTGCTCCTCTTGAGTTGATGATGTACATCCACTTGTGAATAGTATTAAAGGTAACCATATAAAAGCTAATAAATATTTATACAGGTATATCAACTCCTTCCCTGACTTATTTCACCAAATCAATCCATTAAAAAACACCCCACCAAAGACTAGGCTTTGATGAGGTGTCTATTTCGAATCCGCTTTATAGCTCATCCAGTTTATTTAGGCTGAATATAACCTTCTGCTTTCAGAAGCTCAGCGATCAATACAGCACCGCCGGCTGCTCCGCGCAGGGTATTGTGGGAGAGGCCCACGAACTTGTAATCATAGATGGCATCTTCGCGAAGTCTGCCTGTCGACACGCCCATACCGTTCTCAATATCGCGATCCAGTTTGGTCTGTGGACGGTTCTCCTCTTCGAAATAAGTAATGAACTGTTTAGGTGCGCTAGGCAGCTCAAGCTCTTGAGGACGTCCTTTAAAACTCTTCCACAGGTTCAAAATCTCTTCTTTGGATGGCTTTTTCTCAAAAGAAACAAATACAGCAGCCATATGTCCATCCGCTACAGGCACACGGATACATTGCGAAGTAATGGTTGGCGCTTCACTTTTTACGATGCCTTCTTCTTGCACGCTTCCCCAGATGCGCAACGGCTCTTGCTCGCTCTTCTCTTCTTCACCACCAATGTAAGGAATTACATTGTCAAGCATTTCTGGCCAGTCAGCAAAAGTCTTACCTGCACCGGAAATCGCTTGGTACGTTGTAACTACAACTTTAGAGGGGTTGAATTCTTTAAGCGCATGAAGCGCAGGCACATAACTTTGAATGGAGCAGTTAGGTTTAACCGCAATGAAACCTGTTTCTGTACCCAGACGTTTTCTTTGCTGCGCAATAACCCCAAGATGCTCTGGGTTAATCTCAGGAATGACCATAGGCACGTCCGGCGTCCAGCGATGCGCAGAGTTATTGGAGATTACTGGAGTACCCGTACGAGCATAAGCTTCTTCGAGCGCTTTAATCTCTTCTTTTTTCATGTCTACTGCGCAAAAGATCAGGTCTACGTCCGCAGCTACTTCTTCTACCTTAGAAGCATCTTGAACCATAATATTCTTCACGTTCTCAGGCATTGGAGTGGATAGTTTCCATCTGCCCTTGGCCGATTCTTCAAACGTTTTCCCAGCAGATTTCGCACTTGCAGCAATTGCAGTTACTTCAAACCAAGGATGATTCTCTAGAAGGGCAATAAACCGCTGACCTACCATACCTGTGCCGCCAACTATGCCGGCTCTTAGCTTTCTTGACATCAGAAAATACACTTCCTTTTGATTAACTGTCCTATTGTGAATAATAGGCTGATAATTAATGATATACGGCTCGGGAACATTTGGCGAGTGTTAACATCAAAATAACATTAAAAAATTTAATATTTTCACTTAAACCAGCCTTTTTCCTTAAAGCGAGTGATCGCTTCAATCCGATTCCCCACATCCAGCTTATCAAGGATAACTGAGATGTAATTTCGTACGGTACCGGTAGTAATGTACAGCTCACTGGCAATTTCTTTCGTATTTTTACCATCGGCGATCAGGCCGAGCACTTCCTTCTCCCGCTGAGTCAATGGATTCACTTCACCGCTGTAGGCTTCATCCATCAGCTCCGGTGCATACATGCGTCTGCCTGCCATAACATTCCGGATAGAGAGTGCAAGCTCTTCACTAGGACTGTCCTTCAGTAAATAAGCGTGAACCCCCGCCTTGAGCGCACGTTCGAAATATCCTGCCCGAGCAAAGGTCGTTAATATCATCGTTTTGCAGCCGCTATTCTTCAAGGCTTCAGCAGCGTCGAGACCACTCATCGCCGGCATCTCAATATCCATAATGCAGATATCCGGCTTAAGCTGCTGAACCATGGCAACAGCTTCTTCCCCATTGCTTGCTCGGCCCACAACCTTCATATCCTCTTCTAAATCGAGCAAAGAGGCCAGCGCCCCGAGTAGCATTCGTTGATCCTCAGCGATTACAATTTTTATCATTATAGGATGACCTCCGGTTCCTGATGCTTAAATGCATTGGGTACTTTAATCACAATTGTAGTCCCGCTATCTCTCACAATATCCATACAGCCATTTACAAATTCAAGTCGTTCTCTCATACCTTGCAGTCCGTGACCTTTAAAATAAAGATCGTTCCCAGGTATTCCTTTCCCGTCATCTTGCACTTTTATGACTAAATCCGTTCGAGAGGGCTTAATCAGAATAGAGCAGGCTTGCGCTCCACTGTGCTTCACAACATTAGTGACTGCTTCCTTTATACACATGCTAAGTACATTTTCCGTAATCAATGAGGTATTGGTTAGCTTCGGATTTCCTTCCAATGTAAAATCAATTTCCGCAGCTGCAAGAAACTGCTGAATATGGATAAGTTCATCTTCAAGCCGAATGCCGCGCATTCGCGTAACCATTTCCCGAACCTCTTTCAGCGCACTTCTCGCCGTTTGTCGTACATCATTGATCTCTGCTTTTGCTTGGATAGGATTAGAGTCGATTAGCTTTCCTGCCAAATCACTCTTCAGACCAATTAATGAAAGCTTCTGACCTAATGTATCATGGAGGTCTCGCGAAATTCGTTGTCGTTCTTCAAGTTTAACGAGTTCGGATATCCGCTTGTTCGCATCCTCCAATTGATCTTGCAACTTGCCTTGATTATTTCGGTTATAGGTACTAATTGGAAGTAGAATCACTGCAATCATACTTACAAGCACAAACGGTAGCTGACTAATAAACACTGAATTACGTGATAGCAGCTCATAATTAATCGTAATGATCGTAGTTAACAGATGAATAGAGTACAGTGTGAAGAAACCCACTCGATTCTGTATGTTCCCAATAAAAAAGGCTAGGAAAAGTGCAAAATACATATATCCGAACAAAAGCGTCATCGTTATAGACACTATAATTTGAACACTCGTCCAGAAATAAACCAACCAGCCCTTAGATACAAAAGAAAGTACATAACAAACAAAAAATACTGCGATCATCAAGATTCCCCAAACTACTTGATAGGTTGAGGAGGAGCGAAATATAAAATAAAACGGTAGAATGTAAAAAACGACCCACACATAAGGGCTGAGACCTGTGCTTTTATGAAAAATATGATGCCACTTTTGCATGACCGCTCTCCTTTTCACCATACATTACTCTCCTTATTCTAGCATAAATTCAGTGGAAATCTGTTGTTTCACTACCCCAAACAGAAAAAGATTAGAGCCACGAATGATTTCTCCGGCTCTAACCTTTCTTTATACTGCTATTTTTTTCGAACCTATAATATTTATTCTCCTTGGAGTCTAGTCTTATGAACTTGTAGGACTTCTGCTGCTGCAGCTGCTACCTTAGGTTTGTTTAGTCTCGACTTCATCTGTTTAAAACTTATGAAGCACTTATTCTCTTCATCCCAAAGACGGAAGTGCAAAGCCTTCAAGCTAGAACTAAGTGTTATAGTCGTCGCTTTTTGCAAGGGTGGCGTGGCATTATGTGCTTTTTCTAAATTATAGTTGGGTACCTTCGGACTTAAATGATGGACATGGTGGAACCCGATGTTCCCTGTAATCCATTGCAATAGCTTAGGTAGCTTGTAATATGAACTTCCCTCTACTGCAGCCATAACATAACTCCACTCCGATTCATTCTCGAAGTAAGAATCCTCGAACTGATGCTGAACATAGAACAACCATATTCCGAGAAAACCAGATACAAAAGCGATAGGCAATTGCACCATGATAAAGGCTTGCCAGCCGATCGCCCAAATAAGCAAACCATAGAGAGCTGCAATAGATACATTTGTTAAATAGGTATTCATCCGTTCTTTACGTCTTGCGCCTTTGGCATTAAAGCGATACTGGATCATAAATACAGCGATAGGTCCTATTCCGAACATCACGATCGGATTACGGTAAATACGGTAGTAAAGACGTTTCCAGAAAGAAGCTGCTTCATATTCGTCAACAGTCATAATCCATATATCGCCAATCCCTCTTTTATCGAGGTTACTAGAGCTGGCATGATGAATAGAATGGCTATGCTTCCACTGTCGATAAGGAACAAGCGTTAATACACCTGTGATCGTTCCGATAATGTCATTTGCTTTACGGTTCTTAAAGAATGAACCATGCGTACAATCATGAAAAATAATAAAAGTTCGAATTACAAATCCTGCTGCAGGAATGGCCAACAATAGGGTGAGCCAGTAGGAAACGGATAAAGAGAAATACGCTCCGCCCCATAACAGCACAAGTGGCCCTAAAGTATTAATGAGCTGTCTTATGCTCGCGTTGCGGTCGTTTTTTTCGTAAGGGGCTACACTTTTTTTAAGACTAGAGAGCTGTGATGTCTGTTTTGTAGTCATCTTTATCGTTTCCTCCTTGATGTGTCTGGCTAAGGATCTTTTTATCTATTCTAAGTATAGGAGATAAAGTGTCATCCTATAAGTCACAAACATCAAGTAAAGGGTATGATAAATGTCATACTTATGCCCTATTTTCATCCCTTTTGCTAATCAATCCATGTACTTCTTCGCTAATTGACCTGCCTCGCATGCTCTTCTCGGTATTCCGTAGGTGTCTGACCACTAGCTTTCTTGAAGACCTGGGTAAAATACCGTGAATCCTGATAACCCACAAGCGGAGCGATCTGATACACCTTCACATTACTACTTTGCAATATATACTTCGCCTTCTCCATTCGACAGTGAGTCACATACTCCAAGAAGGTATAGCCTGTTATTTGTTTAAATAAAGTACAAAAATGACTGACACTAAGATCGGCAAGTTCCGATACTTCTTCAATACTTAAGTCTTTATGATAATTACCCTCGATATAACGTTTTGTCTTCTCGATGGAACTGCGTGTGTCCTCCCGATTTACAGGTTTACTCCCTTGATTCAATCGCACCCCAAATTCTTCCTTCAAAGCAGATATCATTTCAGTCAAGGTAACCAAATGGTGCAGCTTGCTTAGCAATCCATGTAGAGACCAGTCCGAATTTAGATTCAAATGTTCAAAATGTCTGTATAACACAACAACCATCTCCACAAGAAGACGTTCTGCTATTTCTTTAGGAATAGCTTGAGCTTCAATATATAATGCCAACTCATCAAACAAGGATGACATTTGGTTTCTATTCAAGGTACGAATACTCTCTATCAGCGAGGTCTCCAGCTCTTTTGGATATTTCACTTCTGTATTGCCTGCGAAGGCTGTTTCCTCATCTATGAACACCCCGGCAAGTCCAGAATAGAAACGTTGATACAAAGCTTTTGCAGCCAAAGGGTACACTGTGCTTAATTGATCAATGCCTTGTGTACAGCGGCTAATCCCTACTGAGCAGCTTAGCTTGGAATATCTTTTGATCCCTGTAATCAATAGTTCACCGAGTTCTCTTCTGCTCGCGCTTAGAGATCCAGGGAAGAGCAATACCCACTCTCCGTTATGAAAAGGGAAGACTGTAAGTACTCCATGCTCCAGGGACCACTCTTCAACAATATTACGGATCGCAAACAGCCACAGTCGTTTTTCTTCCACACTCCACTGCCCGGTCAACGCAGAATAATCATCCAATTGGACAACAGCCATGAAATAGCCATCTTCAAGTTCGCTATTTTCCAGCCATTTCAGATGCTCTAGAGGTCTTGCATTTCCCAGAGTGATTTCAGCAAACATCCGTTCACGAGCGAGCATTGACAGCATCTGCACGGAATGCAGCATCTGGTCGTTCTCTCTTTGGTCATCCAGTCTTGTTTTCGCTCGGTATAGCATTTCAACCAGTTCGTCATGATCGATAGGTTTTAGCAAATAATCAAAGGCTCCTTGACGCAAAGCTTCTCTCGCATATTCGAACTCCCCGTATCCGCTTATAAAAATAAATACCAGCTTAGCATTCTTTGGCAATACTTCCTTCATCAAAGTGATTCCGTCAATCACAGGCATACGGATATCGCTGATTATAATATGCGGTGTAGTTTCTTCTATTAAGCGGAGGGCTTGTTCTCCATTTCGAGCCTCTCCCACAATTTCCATCTGGAGATCATCCCATGGAATAGCTACCTTTAGACTACGAAGAATAATCGGCTCATCATCTACGAGCAGTACTTTATATTTCTCTTCTATCTCATCCATTCCAGCACCTCCATGCTTATTGAACACTTGAGTTTTGGATCAGATTCCAGTATTCCATCGATGATGCCTGCACTAGCTTTAAAGCATGATCTGCAGACATTTCTTCGTTAATCATTTTTTCGATGACACTTAGGAACATTTTCTTAACTTCAGGTGATAATACGTTATCGTAAGGCACAAAGCTCTTGCGGTTCACTTCCATCATTTCCATCACTTGCGCGAATACCGGACCGGTCTTCTCCGGATCAAAAGCAATACGAATGGATGGAATTCTCAGTCCTTCATATACAATTCGGGTCTGAACTTCCTGCGTGTAAAAAGCCTTCATAAGATCCAAAGCGGCTTCCCGTTTAGCTCCATTTAGTTCGGAGGAAAGACCAATGCCGATGGTATAACCTCCTGCAATCGAAGGCTCCTCTCCTTGCTTCAAAGCAGGAAATGGAATAACGCCTACCTCATTCTGAAAATCAGCTGGAGCCGCACTTCCAGAAAATAAATTGATATCCCAGTTCCCGTTTAAATACATTGCAGCCTTACCGCTTGCAAACAAACTTACTGCATTTTCAGTTGAAAGATCATTAGACTTGGAACTAAAAGCACCTTCTTTTATCCATTGATCCAAATGCTCAAAAGCCTTTAAATAGGCCTCATTCTGAAAGCTCGCTTGATCTTCACCTGTGATTAGCTTCTGGATCAGCTCGGAGCCAGCATAACGATCCATTAAATAATGTGCAAAAATCCCGGCGGGCCAACGATCCTCATTCCCGAGTGCAAAGGGAATGTATCCTCCGGCCTTGAGCCCCAGTATGACATCATCGAGTTCTTGCAGCGTTGTAGGCGCCCCTAGACCCAGCTTATTGAATATAGTCTTATTGTAATACAGTGGTTCAGCGTTTCCTTCAATGGGCAATCCATAAATATGGTTATCAAAGGTCCATAGATGCAGATCCTTGAATTGATTGGTTAGACCGTTCTCTCGGACAAAGTCAGTCAGATCAACAAGACGATTAGAACGCACATATGGCTCTATTTCGGCCCCACCAAATAATACAAACATATCTGGTGGCGTGCCAGTAACCATCTCACTTTTCAGCTTTTGTTCACGGTGTATCGTCTGGTCTAACCCTTCGAAATTAACTTTTATATTTGGATGCGCAATTTGGTATTTATCCACGATCTCTTCAAAGATAGCCAGCAGTGGCCGATCATGCTCTTTGATCCAGAAGTGACGGAAAGTCAGCGTTATTTTTTCTGGTGAATTATCTTCAATCGGTTCATGATCTCCTAAAGTAATAAATAGAACAGCGCCAGATATCAAGACTAGATATATCCACATCCAGCCCCACTTCAATAACCACTTCATGTCAATCTCCCCCTGTTTCCTCTGTATGATCGATTATGGCAGTATTTTTGGTATTCGGATTCGAATCGTTGAACCAAATCCAGGGGATGAACACACAAGTAAGCCATATGGACTGCCGAATCTGATAATCAGGCGCTCATGAACATTCTTAAGCCCTACACCACTGTCACTATATTTCTTCTGGCCGCCTCCCTCGTTATCCCATAGATTCATCATCTTGGCTAAGTCGAAGCCCGGACCGTTATCTTTTACGATAATAATCATATCCGTACCCATTTCATAGGCTGTGATTTCTATAATTCCAGGGTCCTCCATCGGCTCAATCGCATGGTACAATGCATTCTCTACAATGGGCTGAACAATCAGCTTTTGAGTCATAAACGTTCTAAGATTCTCAGGAAGATTTATAATATACGAAAATTTATCCTCGAAACGGAACTTCTGAATATCCAGATAATGGCGAACATGCTCAAACTCCATTTGCAGTGGTATCAGCTCTTGATTCTGACTAATGCTAATTCGCAGCAGCTTGCCGAGTGAAATGACCATTTTACTAATATCTTTATTGCCTTGCAGCACAGCCATTGAATTAATTGATTCAAGTGAATTATAAATAAAATGAGGATTAATCTGCGCCATTAAGGCCTGCATTTCTGCTTCCTTCTTCCGCCCCTGCTCCGTCTGCACCTGTACGATTAACTCGCTGATCTGTGAGCTCATTCGGTTAAAGCCATCAATCAGAAAATCACTTTCATCATCAGCACGATAACGTGTAGTGATAGGTGTAAATATCCCTTGCTTCACCCGCTTCATCCCGTTGACTGCGCTATTAATGCTATAAACGAGTCTTCTAACAAAATAGCGGTCAAATAAAATCGCCGATAACAATGAAACCGTACTCAAAATAATCGCAATATTGCGGATAGAAATGGACTCCGAAGAGATTAGATTCATCGGTGTAATCGCTGCCAAATACCAGTCTTTATTATGTGAAGGGAGGAAGGTTATGAGTGATTGTTCCCCCTGATAGTTATCGATGTAATAGTTTTGTTCCTTGGCATAATCATTTTCTAAAAAAGGGAACTCGGTGCGCTGCCCTATATGTTCACCGGATTTGTTAAAAACTATATTCCCTAGCTTGTTCACTAGCAGAATATCCCCCTTCTTCAGAGTTGCTGCCTCCCAAAAAATCTGATCTAGTAAATCGGGTTTTACGTTCACGACCAAATAGCCGATATCTTCAAGTGAATAATAATCTTTGATCACTCTGGCTTGCACAAGTACCGGATGGCCGGATAATGCTGAACCATTCTCACCGGGTCCTGACCATACAGGGCGCCCCTCCGCACTTTCCATCGCATTAAACCAACTCTGCTTCTTCATGTCCTCAAAGGACATCGGTGCATTGTATTGATAGAGCAGCCGATCTTTACCATATAAACTAAATGAAGTAATCATCGGATGATTAATCAGCAAATTGTTGAGTTCCTGCTTGCGATCATAGGTGAGCACAAAATTAGTCTGCTTAAGCGATTGTTGAATAACCGGTTGTGTGATTGCAGCATTTGTGATCGAGGAGATTTCGCTAAGTGCGAATTTGAGCTTTCGATCCGTTTCGAGCAGTGAAACCCAGTAGAAGTTGCTTGATTTTTTCTCCATAGCGTTAGAGAAATTAACATATGTAACGATCCCCATCAGGATCACTGGAATAAAGACGAGAAGAATAATAGCGAACAAGATTTTCCGGCGGAGCTTCATGGTATTCCCCTTCCCCCTGCTGTCTCTGTTCTCTAGTATTCTTCACGAAACCGCCTATTCCCTGTAAAGACCTAAAAGTAAGATCAGCTCTTGATAGCTCCTGAAGTAAGCCCCGCAATTACCCAACGACTAAATAACAAGAAGACGATTAGCAATGGCAAGGTCGCCGTAAACGTAGCTGACATGATCATTCCATAATCCAGACCGTCACGATTGGAGAATAACTGTTGGAGCGCGATTTGTATTGTAAAATGTTCTTGGTTCTTTAACACGACCAAAGGCCAAAAGAAGTCATTCCATACGGTCATAAAATTCAGTATGCCTAGTGTTGCCATAGCTGGAGTGATCACTGGAATGGCGATGTTCCAGAAGATCCGGAAATGTCCTCCGCCATCAATCCGTCCAGCTTCGATCAGTTCTGTATGTACAGCTGTAGAGATATACTGCCGCATCCAAAAGATCCCAAAAGCATTAACCATTGCCGGAACAATCAGCGCCTTAAAGGAGTCGATCCAATGGAGCTTGGCCATAATGACATAAGTAGGTAACACACCAAGCTGCTGGGGTACAAATAGAGTAGCAATTACAAAGTAGAAAAGAATATTTTTAAACGGGAATTCATATTTAGCAAAAGCATAACCAGCCAATGTACAGAAAAATACGACCGATATGGTTACCATAGACGAGACGAATAATGAGTTTCCAAGGGCTTGGAAGAAATCCGTTTTATCCAGAACCCGCTGGAAATTATCAAAAAATTGGTTTCCAACCGTAAGCAAAGGGGGGACATGGAATACTGCGCCCCTATCATTTGTGCCAACTACAAACATCCAGTAAAAAGGAAAGATGGACACGAGTGCACCAAGAATCAGAATGAGATAAAATCCTACTTTGCCGAAAATCCCAAGATCATCCGGATCTTTTTTTAATAGACGCACAGTACTCACGCTTTACCCCCTCCTGTATCTCCACCCATGCGGCTTGAAACCAGCATATTAAGGACAGAGAATATGATTGTGACCACAAATAGTAGAACTGCTGTAGCCGCCGCCGTACCAAAGAATCCATTGCGGAATGCCTCACTGTACAAATAAGTAACCATAGTGATTCCTTCCTGACGGGTAGATCCAGTTCCTGATTGCCCCAAGAATACATAAGGTTCAGTAAACAACTGCAGCGCACCAATGGTCGAGAGCAAGGTAACGAATACGATAAATGGTTTTAGTAGTGGTAATGTAATGAAGGTTAATTGTTGCCTTCTGTTCGCTCCATCAATTCGGGCTGCTTCATACAAATCTGTAGGAATACTTTGAAGTCCTGATAGAAAAATAATGGCATTATACCCTGTCCAGCGCCACATCACCATAGTTGAAATCGCGATTTTGACTCCCCACCAGCCAGAGTTGAAGGCCACATTATCAAGTCCTAAACCACTGAGCATCCAGTTGATCATCCCGTTGTTCCCAAACAGCGTACTAAACACCAGGGTAACCGCAACGATTGAAGTAATATTCGGCATGAAAAAGAGAACGCGGAACGTTTTTTTGAAACGAGTCATCCCCGAATTCAACAAAACAGCAATCAAAAGTGCCAATAGGATCTGTGGAATCGTACCAAGCAGTCCCATAATTAACGTGTTGCTAAAAGAAATCCAAAAGGTAGGGTCGCTTGTGACCAGCTCATAATTTTTCATTCCTACGAATTTCATAGGATTCAAGGCATCCCATTTAAAAAATGAAAGGTAGATCGTAAAGAAGATCGGATATAGTCCAAATATCGAGAACAGAATAAAAAAAGGAGAGATGAATGTATAAGCGGTGATGCGGCTCCTTCTTTGTTCCGTTAAAAACGGTCGTTTGCTCTCGGCATGCGGACTTGCAATAACAGGTTCAGCCATGACACACCTCCAGGTAATCTAACGTATCAAGCAAAACGTCTTCGGCGTCCTTATAAGGACGGTAATCGTTTATGCGAGAATTAAAGCATAAAGTATTGCGTGAAACTTATACTTTCTTATAATTAAATCCGAATTCACAGAGAATACTGTTCTCTATGAATCCGGACCTTCAAGGCATTGCGCGCTTTCTGTTAGAAGTCTTAGCTGCGTTCAGCTAGCTTCTTCGCTTGTTTAACAGCTTCATCCCACTCTTTAGCCGGATCAGCCTTTTTCTCCAACACGTTTTTCAGTGCATTTTTGAAGAAGGTATCGGTTTGGTCATGAAGTGGACCGTAGTATACCGGTTTTACACGATTAGCTGCTTTACCAAATTCAACTGCCGTTTGTTGACCACCGAAGAATTCATCCTTGAAATCTACGAATGCAGGATCTTCGTACAGGGCAGGAATGGAAGGCATCAACCCTTTTGTCTTGAAGGATTCCAGTTGATTATCCTTGTTATCCATCCAAGCGATGAAATCATAAGCTTCTTTCGAGTGTTTACCTTCTTTAGGCAGGGTCAGGAATGAACCACCCCAGTTTCCAGCACCTTCAGGAAGCTGAGCGATTTTCCATTTTCCAGTAGTATCTGGAGCATTACTCTTAACATTTCCCGCCATCCAAGCCGGTCCCATGACGACTGCAAAAGATCCATCGTTCATTCCTTGGCCCCATTCTGGAGACCAGAGCATTAGATTACTGATCCAACCTTCTTGGATACCTTTAACCGTAAAATCATAAGCTTTGCGAACTTGCGGGTTGGTGTCTCCGATAAAGCTGCCATCCGCTTTGCTGAAGTAGATTTCATCCGCGGATTGGTCACGCAATGCATTAAAGGTAAGATCTGTAAGATCTACAAAAGGCTTACCTGTCTTTTCCTTGAAAGCTTTGGCTACAGCAGCGAATTTGTCCCATGTATCAATGGCTCCGCCGAATCCTTCCGGGTCACTTGGCAATCCGGCTGCTTCCGCCAAATCTGTTCTGTAATAAACAACGGTCGGACCGATATCTGTTGGTAAACCCAACTGGAAGCTGCCATCTACGGAAGAGGCTTGTTTCCATTTCCAATCCAAATAGTTCGCTTGAATATCTTTGGCTCCAAGATCATTCAGGTTATAGAATTTATCCTGTGCATTGATAAAGCGCTCCATGAAACCGATTTCAAGCTGGAAAATATCTGGTGCACCCGACCCCGCCGATAAAGCTGTGGTCAAATTATTATGATGAGCCGTTTGGTCACCCGTATTTTGAACCTTGATCGTTACATTTGGATGTTCCTTCGTATACTCCTTCGCTAGATCCTCGTAGTTCACGTTGCCGAGTGTCCAGAAAGAAAGTTCAATTTTCTCAGCAGGCTCAGTACCCTCATCTTTTGTTGGTTCACTTGTGCTTGCTGCGTTGTTACCTGTATTTTTACTTGATGCGTTGTTCTCGGCGTTGTTGCCTCCGCATGCTGCCAGTGAACCTACAAGCATGATAGCGACTAACGAAAGTGCCAAGTGTTTTACTTTATTCATTCCCCTGTACCCCTTTCAAAGGTTTCTCTTACAAGATTTAGTGTACAGGGTTTATTTTCTTTTTTTGAGGAGGTAAACTTCCGATTTATGGTGGAAATACTTACGAACTCAAGATCAGCTTAAATAAATATTTCATACAGACCTATACCTACTAATAACAATCCACCGATAAGATCAGAATGTTTGCCTAGCCAGGTTTTGGACATTCGATTCCCGATTTGCATTCCGGCAGCAACAGTGAGAAACGAAAAGGCACCCACTGAGATCGCTGTGAAGGTTGCGTTCACACCGCTGATCCCTGCTCCAAAGCCTGTAGCAATACAATTGATAGCCAGCGCTACACCCAGCCACACCGATTCTTGCCATCTTAAGACATGACGATAGCCAGTATCTGTAGAAGCTGTGCTGAGGACATTGGCCTCTATATCCATGCTTACACTTGAAGTTGGTTTCTTATACACCGCTCTAATACTCCAGAGTCCCATAAACAGAATCAAGCAGCCACCAATGGCATTGCCAAGTGCCTCCGAGAAATATTCTGAAACATATTCTCCTGAGGTAATTGAAAGGAAGGTAGCCAGCATTGAAAGAACAGCAATGATCAGATTAGAGAGAGGTGTAATTTTTGTGGACCGTGCGCCAAAGGAAACGCCTATTCCTAAGTTATCCAAATTTGAAGCCAGACCAATAATAATGATGGAAAGCCAGTGCATATTTAAACCCCCTTAGTACATTCATAACTATGTTATGTCTGAAGTGGGCGCATAGAATTTTGTCCAAACAGGTTGCTCATAAAATGTTCGTCAGCTACTCTTATATTGGATTTTTCATGCTTCCGCAGGTATACTATTTTTATTTCTACCTTCATTAAATGATCAAAAGGAGTTTAATATCTATGCCGATTAACCGCCCGCTGTTTACAGACAGTGATTTCCAAGAAGCCGTTGACCGAAAATTACCTGTCCGAGTCTTTCAGGACGATCATTTGGTGAATTCAGGAGCAACCGTTGTCCGCTTCACTGATTTCGATGTCGTTATTCAGTCCAGAGTTAGTGATCTGACTTACTACTCCCGCAAGAGCTGCCAATTCTTTGAGGTTAGACCCTAAAAAAAGCCGGAACACAGTGACCCTAAGATCACTGCATTCCGGCTTTTTTCAGCAGACGTATGTAGTAGCTTTTACTTAATAATTCTGTATTTTCCATACACTTTCATTTTCTCATCCAACACTTCCTGAAAACTCTGCTTCTTCTTATTAGATCTCTCTTGCTTAGGATTGACCACGGGCTGAGGTCTAAAAAACTGATGATTGTAAGCCATAAGATGATGTACGATCACATTCATTGGATTTCAAACTCCTTCCGTGACGTTCCTGAAATTTGCAATTCTGCTAGACTGCTTATGGGTATTTACCCAGATTCTCCAAAGTTTAAACCATTTTAACACATTCTTATTAAACAAAATGAATAATGATCCCTTTTTATAATTCTCTAAATAGATCTTTGTATATCACGTATATCTGTCCACGAAATAAGTGTAATCTGCTCATTGATAATCACTTGCTTAATTTCAATATCGTTTAGTAGAAGATATTCCAATTCTCTTTCTGTATAACATGTCGTTAAGGCTATTAACTGCTCCGTTATTTTAGCTGTATGTATCGTTAATTGGGTTACTCCAGGCTTTAAATTCTTTAATCGTTCAGTTAATCCCTTTTTCATTTCACTGTACGTAGCAGTGGGGTTAATACAATAAGGAAGAGAAACTATATCATCGATTAGTAGAATGCTCCTCTCTTTTGCTGAAGAAATTCTTTTTTTAAACCTTCTCAATTGATCCATATTAAAAAACGGTTGTTCTACTATCCTAGTAGGTAAATAACCCCATAATACTTCCCCCGTGACTATCCAGATGAGTTGGATCAATGCCATGTACTATTGCACTTTGGATCTGCGCTTCTATCTCTACTCTAACCTCATCATCAGCAGCGTTTCTTTCCAGCAGTGTGGCATCTATATGAAAATTTCCTTCCTCCGTAATTAAACTATTTAAATTCCTATTTTGGAATACGGGCCTGTACGGATGCTGCTCGCCACTTGTTAAAGTTAAATGAATACCCATATTCTTTATTCCTCTACAATTACTTATCTCCATTGCTTCATTCGAGTCTGGGCAAGGCATCATAATAGATGTGGATGTTAAAGCTTTTTTTTCAAATAAATCAACAATAGCTTCATTAGTTCCTTTAGTGATTCCAAAATCGTCTGCATTAATAATTAACAAGCGCTCGTCAGCCGCAAAGCCTAATTTTTGAATCATGAACCTACCCCCTATTAATGAATGATTTATTTAAAAATAAGGACGTAAACACCGTGAAGTGTTTGCGTCCTTACTGTGTAAAGCGTTCAATCGCTCCTTAGAGCCGTGGAAGCTTAAATCTAGCGCTGTGAAGGAAATCTAGCGTTCCCAAGACCTTTATTACTATGATCAACTTGACCTCTCATCAGTTCAAGCAAATATTCGGGATCAGCGTTCATATCTAACATTTTCATTGCATGTTTAGGAGCGAACCCTTCACTTACACTATGACTGATCATGGCTAGCAGTGGATTAAAATAGCCTCTTATATTCAGCAGCCCTATCGGTTTCTGATGAATCCCGATCTGCATCCAGCATAGGATTTCAAATAACTCATCAAAGGTTCCAAGACCTCCCGGCAGGGCAATAAACGCATCAGCCATACCGCTCATAATGGCCTTACGTTCATGCATACTAGAGACCTCAATCAGATTCGTTAACCCAGAATGCCTGATTTCATCTTTAAAAAGATCCACTGGCATGATCCCAACGACTTCTCCGCCATTGGATAACACTCCGTCGGCTACCTGTCCCATAAGGCCATTTCTTGAGCCTCCATAAACCAGCCTACACCCTTGTGCAGCTATATGATAACCCAATTCTCTAGCCATTTCCGTATATTCTGAGTTAAGACCTGGATTCGATCCGGCGAACACACATATTGTAAAAGCCATACCTATCACTCCAGACTGGTTATTATGGTTCAATTGAGATTAATTCACTAATTGTACCTTAGAATATTAAAATAAGTGTTAAATGAAAGTTATCTTTTTGTTGGAACCTCACTTTTCGCTTGCGGGAGGATCATTACAGCTATAAAAGTAGAACAAACAGCTAAACTAATCATCCGTAGTTTCCTTGTTAATAAGTTCGTCTTGATTTTCCCTTCTTATGATATTATTGTAATTATTATTCATCTTACACTAAGACGCTATTAAGCTGCTCAAAGTTGTATTATTTTTAAACCCCGGGATTCAGATTGCTTTGAATTATGGTATAATTAGCTGCCTTAGATCTACCTTTTCAATCGTAATACCGGAACCAAATGATTATGGAGGGAAGTTATGCTTAAATTTATAGGTGTTTTACTGCTCTTCAGATTAGTGGGCAACCCTTTTCTGGCTATTATTATCCTGCTTCTTATCTTGTATTTCTTGGATCGGCGATATGTGGGTATCTTCCCCAGCATTACAAAGCCCTTCAAAAGAATGCGTCAAATTTCCAAGCTACGTACAACTATTTCTTTGAATCCTAATGATGTCTCATCCAAATTTGATTTAGCGCGGAGTTTGGCAGAACGTAAAAAATATAGGGAAGCGAAGGATCTCCTACTTCAAATCGAGGATCGTTATGAACAATCTGCCGAATATTGGGTAGAACTTGGACATGTGAATCTAAAGCTTGGTGCTTTGGAGGAAGGCGAGGCACAGACGCTTCGCGGTCTGGAGATCAACCGTAAGGCTCAATATGGACAGCCGTATCTTTGGTTAGCGGAAACCTTCCGCCATACGAATCATGATAAAGCATTACATTACGTTACTCAGTATCAAGAAATCCAGTCTTCTTCTTCTGAGGCGTATTATCTAGCTGGCTCGATGTATAAAGCGCTTGGCAGATCAGAGGATGCAAAACGAGCTTTCGAAGAATCCACCGCTGTTTATCGTTCACTCCCTAAATATAAAAAACGGCAGGAGCGCGGTTGGGCGTTGCGCAGCTTTTTCGCCAAGATGAAATAAACTTGACGACTCCTTAACCCAAAAACGGAGATCACTTCTGATTATCAGAAATGATCTCCATTTTTTATAATAAATTAGGGAAAACGATGTTATTAGTTCGTCACTAATTTCCAAAGCGATAATGCCGACTCCGGATTCCAGTTGGTATCACCGAAACTTCTAAATGTCACTCGAGCTTCATAAACGTTACCCTTGTATTCAACTTTTGTTCCTACAATGTACAACCCGGTGGCATTCCAAGCTGCTACATCTGGTAATACGGGTTTCACAAGGGTTGTGACTGTATACAAAGAGCTGTTGTCTGAAATATTACCAGCAGCGTCTACAGCTCTCACATGATAATTGTACGTAGTGGAAGCTTGCACCGTTAAATCCGTAAAGGAAGTTCCCTTAGTTTGGATCAATTCAATACCATCTCGATACACAACATAATGATCAACACCTACATTATCTTGGGCGGCATTCCACATTAAATTAACACTATTGTGCTTCACTGACATGGTATGCAGCCCCTCAACCATCGAAGGCTTCACAGTATCTGGTGTTTCCACTGGAGGTATAACCACTTCCGGGTTTGGTGTGCTAACAACAATAATATTACCTCCGCCTGACATGTTCCCTGCACGATCCACCGCAACAATATAATATGTATAAATTTTACCTGGTTCTACAGTAATGTCTTTAAAGCTCGTTGTTGAGGATGTTCCGGTTTGTTTCGCTATACCGACGCTATCCCCGCGATAAATCATGTAATGATCTACGCCTAAGTTATCTGTTGCAGCATTCCACATAAGCTCTACACTGCCCGATTCTACATTCATCGTGTGTAACCCTGTTACCGTTGATGGCTTCTCCGTGTCTGGTTGAACCCCAGGTCCTGATTCACCGTTCTTTAGATTCACATCAATGACTTGGTAGAAGGCATTCGCCGTATCATCAATATCCCACACCGCCAAAATAACATGGTATCCACTGCGGTCAGTTGGGACATTTACTTTATGTGTCACAGAACGCTCTGGCTGTTTACCGCCATTCTCAAAAGTTCCAATAAGCTCTAAATCGGAACGTTTAATTGGCGCATTAGGATTCCAACCTTTTTTCGTAATGTAGTAATGCCATTTTGTTGTTCTATGTTGTGCTGTAAGATACCACGTGATGTCATTTACTCCGCCAACCATATCGTGCTTAATCCAGCGATCACTGGATTGCTGATCCAGAATTCCTCCGAACATGCCACCCGCAGATGCAATTTTCCCGTCTGCAGGACCCGCCAGTGGGAAGCCCTTTGGTGCCTCTAGACTCTGTGGCTCATATTGAACAGAACCCACATTATTCGCTGCACCAAGCTTCGCACGACTTGCTGGTTCGGATACATAACCGTGTCCTAACGCTTTTCGGTATCGATAAGTCCTACTCCGGCAATAACCCCCGCTGTGATAACAAATGGAGCGACCTTCTTTGCGATACTGCTGTTCTTCATGATTACTTTCATCATTCATCATCTCGCTTTCTAGTTGTAATTTGAAGACATTGAAAACGAATCCAATGTTATTATAATTTTCAGAAAACATAATAACAATAACCTAAAGAACCAAACGACAATGGATAAAAGACTCATGACAATTGAACGGATTAGTAGTTCTCCCCGCTAATAATGTCCCATCGAAGCGATTCATTCTACTCAAATAAACAGCCAGCCACCGATAAATATATCGGTGGCTGGCTGCAAAAAAACAACTTGTGATGACTTCTGATTCATAAATGGAGTATAGTCCCATTTACATATTTAAATCCTGTCTGTTAGCTTCCCCGCTCTGTTTAACCGAAAATGGCCACCAATTTCCTCGGCCGAAGATCCGTACCATTACAGGGACAAAGAACGGCAGGAAGATTAAAGCATACAAGGCCAATCCTACGAGCACCACTGTAGCAATCTGCATCATCGACAATACCCCAGAAGGATACATCGAAGCGAAGGTACCTCCCAGAATAACTACAGCTGAAAGGATAACTGTGCCCATATTGCGCATAGCGTGTAGTATCGCTTCTTTTACGTCCCATGTTTTATTTTCGTTAAACCGGGCCATTAAGAAAATGCTATAATCCACACCTAGTGCAATCAGCATAACAAAACTAAAGAATGGCGTCGTCCAGGTAATTCCTTCAAAGTGCAGAAGATTAACGAATATAGCCTCTGTAACGCCCAACGCTGAAAAGTAAGTGATCAAAAGTGAAATAATAAGGTAAATCGGCATTACGATTGAACGAAGCAGCAACACTAATATGATGAAAATACCGCTCAGCATCAAGATTACTGTACGTGTATAGTCTTCATTGGAAATGTTCCGCAAATCGCTTTGACTGCTTGTAACCCCGCTAATAGCTGTTTCAGCATTTTCAAGCTTCGTACCTTTAACTGCGCGATCTACTGCTGCTTGAATATCACCCACACTATCTATAGCCTCTGAGCTATATGGATTCTCTGTGAATACCACGTCCAACGTCATCACCTTACGGTCATCAGACAAGTACGTATCAAATACCTGCTTTATACCTTCAGCTTTAAGTGCCTCAGCTGGTACGAAGAATCCGCTCAGTTCTTCATCCTTAGCCGCTTGAATCTGATTCAAGTATTCTTGTGCCGAGCCCAGACCGCTTGTAATTTGCTTCAATCCATCAGCACTATCGCTTAGTCCAGTGGTTAAGGCTCCAATCTGACCTGTCAATTCACTAAAACCATCTGCAAGCTGCTTCTGTCCGCCTTGCAATTGGTCAAGACCACTTGTGATAGATGGAATCTTATCTACGATCTGCCCTTGACCTGCTGCCGCCTGATCGAGTCCAGATTGCAGTTGACTCATTCCAGCTACAAGCTTAGCTAAGCCTTGTGCGAGCGCGGTTTGCCCAGCTGCAGCTTTGGCATAACCGGCATTCGCCTCATTTAAACCAGTAGCTGCACCTTTAAGCTGTTCTGAAACCTGACCAAGACCGGCTGCTAGCTGTGCTGCACCCGTACCACTTTGTGCTACTGTACCTTTGATCGTCAAATAATTTACATCCTGAACCATTTCCGGATAACTGCTCTCAAGGCCAGCAAAGGAACCGTCCAGTCCTTTTAATGCCTCTGCTACCCCTTGCAGCTGCTTCGGAAGCTGCCCGAGTCCTTCACCCAGCTGGGTTAAGCCACCACCGATTTTTTTATAGCCCTCAAGTAACTTCGCATTTGCATCTGCTAATTGTTTAGCACTTGTTGCTGCCTGCTGAAGACCGGCTTTGATCTCTCCCGCACCCGCTGAGCCACTCTTAATCCCGCTCTCAATCTGGGTGAGCCCAGCACCTAAAGCAACGATTCCATCTTTGAGATCAGCTGTGCCCTCTGTCAGCTTAGCACTTCCTGCAACAGCCTCTGTAAGTTTCGGAGCATTATCGCTAAGCTGTTTACTAGCTTCAGACAAGCCGGTTTGAATCTTGGTCAGTCCTTCATTACTCTGGTCCAGTCCAGCAGAAAGAGTACCCACCTGATTCGGAATCAAGAAATCACTAATCAGCTCACCTGTTGGACGTGACATACTCCGAACAGATTTTACGCTATCCACTTTTTCCAATTCACGGCTGATTTTCTCTGCAAGTCCCAGATATTCTGAATTGTCCATACGATCATCATTCTTGATTACGATCTTGCCAGGCATCGATTCACCTGGTCCGAAGCTCTCTGAAATAATATTAAAACCTTTTACCGAAGCATATTCTGAACCAATTTCCTCCAGGCTGTTAAAGGACAGCTTACCGCTATAGGTAACTAAGAAAGGGGCTACGATTACTGCAACAATTAGAAGAGCGGCCCACGGTCTTTTTAAAGAAAAAGAACCTGCCCATCCCCAAATACGGCTCTCACTATGCTCCAGCTTGCCTCGGGAAGGCCAGAATAGCTTTTTGCCTAGAACAGCCATAAAGAATGGAACAATTGTCACAAGTGCCAATAGCATAACTGCAATACCAACTGCAACAGCTACTGCTGAACGATAAAGAATAAATTTCGATAACCCAATCGCTACAAAACCTACAAACACTGCTAAGCCCGAATAGAACACCGTTCCTCCAGCTTTTCGATAAGTTGCAATGATTGCACTTTTAGTATCTTCTGCGGTCATCAATTCTTCTTTAAAGCGACTGATCAGCAAAATACAGTAATCCGTACCAATTCCGAACATGACTGCAACCATAAAGATTTGAGTAAAGGTAGATAAAGGAAAATCATAACGGTCCACCAAAAAAGCCACGACAGATTGGGATACAATATAGCTGATACCCACTGTCAGCAGCGGTACAAAAGGCGCTACGAACGAACGAAACACGACGAATAGAATAAGTAGGATAAAGACAACTGTAATATACTCCGACTTCTTTAGCCCTGCTTCTGAGCTAGCAATCATATCCTCAGTAATCAGACCTTCACTCGTCAAATAATGATCTGCTTTAACACCTGAGAGCATCTCATCCACTTTATCTGGCAGCGCAGTAACAGCCTCTCCTTCACCTTTTACGGACAAAGCCACCATAATGGTCTTGCCATCTTTGGCAATCAGTGTATCTTTAAGCTCACTTTGTGAAAAAGGATCAGTGATGGAATCTAACTGCAGAGATTCCTTATTCGCAGCCAGCTTCTCAACGCCTTGTTGAATACTTGCTGTTTCTTCCACTCCGATTCCCTTCGGGTTATTGAACACAAGGGCTACTTGATGGAGCGATTCGCCTCCCTTGTCGCTTGACGCTTCCTTCATGATTTCTGCTGCTCTAGATGAAGGGTATCCCTCTGGAACGGTAACCTGCCCCTTCTCACGGACAAGATCAGAGAAAGACGGGGCCGTCATCACTAGCACCACCGCTACAGCGAGCCAGATTGCGATAACCGCCCATCTTGCTTTTAGAATCGTCTTCATTGGCTCTTCCCTCCATTATCATTCTGAATTAGACTTGCCAGTTTCTCAAACATCATGATGAACGTCTCAATATCCTTCTTTTCAAAATGAAACAAATACGGGGCCACTACTTCATGTACTTGCGACTCAGCTGCTTCAAATACTTTTTTACCATGCTCTGACATCGATAAATACACCTGACGACGATCATTCTCATCACGGGTTCGCTCGATAATGCCCGCTTGCACCAGTCTGTTGATAATTGCTGTAATGGAGCTTTTACCCACGCAAAAAGTTTCTGCCAGATATGTAGATGTACATTGTTCCTGAGCATGTATTAGACGCAGAATTTGATACTGATCATTCGTTGTATCTGCAGCAATGCTATCTTTAATTCTTGCGGCTACTTGTCTAGTCACCATCATATAAGCATCCATATAACGGTTAATCCAATGCTGAACTTCATCTTCCAAAGCTTCCTACCTCCAAATATAGTTCAACTGTAGAATAGTTTCATTGTCAAACTATAATCCCATTTATTTCAAAAGTCAACTTTACAATTCTAAGGAATAATTTAAAATGTACCCCACAAAAAAACAGGCCGAGAGTTCATCTCGACCTGCCATTGTATGTCTTCTAACAACTGTTTATTCCTCATCCGCGATCTCTTCTACTTCATAAACACATCTCAGCGTTTCAATGCCTGCTGCATTTTCGCCGAGGCTATACACCATGAACCCAAGACTACGGTAGAAATCTGCAGCAATCTCATCCTCTGTTTCAGCTACCAGATAACGCGGCTGACGCGTAGTAAGCAGCTCCAGAATCATCCCCCGTGCATAACCTTTTCCTCTGTTCTCTGGCAATACAGCAATATGCCGAATATCCAAAGAACCATCTTCTGTTTCTTCGAAGCCCACAAGACCAAGCAGTAATTCTTCCTCTTCCCAGCCATATAACTTTAATCCGGCTTGTTCGCTATACTCAGACGAAGTCTGCTGTAGAGCATTCGGATCATCTATGACCGCATAAGTCAGCAGCTCATTCACCTCAGGTGTACCAATGAGGGGTTTAAGATCAATCAACATTCTTCACATTTCTCCTTCTTTGTTCCTTCTACAGCTAATCACTCGAAACAATCCGTAGCCTGTCCACACACCCAGCATGTTTAAAAGTAAATCATCGATATCGAAGCTTCCCACATGCAGCAGCATTTGCAAGCACTCCAAAAGCAGTATACAAGGGACAGCATAGAACGAAATCCTAAGCCAAGAAACCGGACGTACCTTTACTAATGGCGATAGAAAACCAAATGGAATAAAAACTACAACATTTCCTAGCAAATTTACTAGCCGATTGATAAGTGATAAACCGTTATCCAAGTTGAAATAAAGTGACACCGTGCGAAATGGAACCAGATTATACTGAAGAGGACCTCCGGTATGTACCTCACGTCCAAATCCGATAAACATCCAATAGATAACAGTAGCACTATACAGAGTTAGCACTACCCGTGTCAATCCTTTTAGCGGCCATGAACGGTAAGTTTCTTTATGTCTGCGGTTAATCAATTCTTAGGCTGAGCTTCAATAATTTCGATACTTCCATCAAGTTTACCTACGATCGCCATCGCTGCAATTCCAATAAATAGGCCATGATCTACAACACCCGGGATGTTTTGGATGGTCCGCGCAAGCTTTGGTGCAGCTTCTATCGCTTCAAATCGGCAGTCTGCAATGTAATTGCCATTATCCGTCTTGTACAACTCTTCTCCGCTGCGACGCAATTCAGGTTGGCAACCCAGTTTGGCAAGCTCTGCCACAGTCCATTCCCACGCGAAAGGAACGATTTCCACCGGCAATGGAAATTTTCCCAGCGTGTTTACAACTTTACCTTCATCGGCAATCACAATCATTCGGGTACTATTACTAGCTACAATCTTCTCACGAAGCAAAGCGCCGCCGCCGCCTTTAATTAGTTGCAGACTGCTGTCTAGCTCGTCCGCTCCGTCAATGGTTAGGTCCAGACTATCAATATCACCAAAAGCAACAAGTGGAATCCCTAGCTCTCGTGCTTGCTCTTCGGAAGCGCGTGAAGTAGCTACTGCGGTAATTTTCAAGCCTTCACTGACTCGTTCACCGAGCTTGCGGATTGCCCAGTAGGCAGTTGATCCCGTACCCAGACCTACCTTCATTCCATCTTCTACATATTCCACTGCTTTTTCAGCTGCTAGTTGTTTAACGTTGATACTCATTTTAATACCCCCATGTTATCCATTATAAAGTTCTATAGTATTTTGCCGTAACAAAGACTATCCGGATCACCTATGTAGGGTCCAAATAAATCAATCGGTTGGTAGCCATGCTTGATGTAAAGCGCAATCGCTTCTGGCTGCTTGATTCCTGTCTCCAAGCGGATCTCCTTGAACCCCGCCGCTATTGCTTGTTCTTCAAGAAATAACAGCATATTTGTAGCTAAGCCCATTTTACGATAACTAGAATCTACATAAAAGCGCTTCAACTCCATCGTTGCAATCTCTATTCCGATATAATCCAGTGGACGAAGCCCGCCACAGCCCACTGGTGTTCCGTTTAAGTAGGCTACTACGAAAGTCATTTCTTTAACTTTGGGATCCTCGAAATCAACAACATAGATCATCTCATGCGGATAACGCATCTTCAGTTCCTCATCCAGAAACGTAATTAGCGCTCTTAAATCAGCGTTCTCTGGATCAACCACTTCAAATTTCACTTCCGTTACGGGTGGCACTCTATTTCCTCTTTTCTTGTATCCAATTTCGTATTATCCTTCTTGCAGCCGAAAAAATCAATATTCTTCATTCTGTCTTATGTATATTGCAATTTCACTACATCCTCTAAATTTAGGATCATCTCTTTTTCAGCATGGTTAGCAGCCCTATGTAAGTAAGCTTTATGCTCAATGAAAGCATCTGAGGGGGCTGTCAATTTAATGTACTCCAGCACACTACGTTCGACATCAGCGAGAACTAGATTGCCTCTACCCGCACTTACTCTACATAGATTAATGATTGCTAAAGGCTTATTCACAACGGCCTGCCCGCTGGACTCCACAAAAACTGTGTATTGAACTAAAGGAATTACGTCTGGATCTTCCACACTAGCAGTGCAAGACTGGTCAAAGATAGAATACATTAGTGAAGGATTGCGTGATAAAGCTCCTAATTTATTCTGATTAGATACCAATTTGCTGTTCTGGTAGGCCAAGAATCCGGCAACTGACAACACGAGCACAAGCAAAATAACTAATATCGAGTACATTTCATCACGTCCCACCCAATACTCCATAATAACAATACCGATTATATATTATCATGGATAACTGCATAGACCAATCCTATATTATCAACACTTTAACAAGTCTAAACGATATTCAATCTATAAAGTTATTTTGAAATATTCAAAATAACAGTTGAAACTTCGTTTGACATGTCTCATAATGAAAATATGAATATTGTTTGTCAATCCATATGGAAATCAAGGGAGGAAACTTAAAATGAAGTTTTTCTTGGACACCGGAAATATTGAAGAGATCAAACGTATTACTCGCCTCGGACTAGTGGATGGCGTAACGACTAACCCGTCACTCATCGCTAAAGAAGGAAGATTGTTTAAAGATGTTATCAAAGAAATCGTAGCCATCGTTCCAGGTCCAGTAAGCGCAGAAGTAATCGGACTTACAGCAGAAGAAATGCTTAAAGAAGCATATGAAATTGCTGAGTGGGCTCCAAACGTTGTCATTAAACTCCCTATGACTGAAGATGGCTTGGAAGCTTGTTATGAGCTTACAAAAAAAGGTATCAAAACTAACGTAACGCTTGTCTTCTCAGCGGCTCAAGGCTTGATGGCTGCAAAAGCAGGCGCAACTTATATTTCTCCTTTCGTAGGACGTCTGGATGATATCGGTGTTGACGGAATGAAGCTGATCAAGGATCTGAAGACCATCCTAACTAACTACGGTATGACTTCCGAAATTATTGCAGCATCCATCCGTAACATTGCGCATGTTGAGCAAGCCGCTCTTGCTGGTGCTCACATTGCTACCATCCCAGGATCGCTCCTGCCTACCCTCTGGAAGCATCCGCTGACAGATAACGGTATCGAACGCTTCCTGAAGGATTGGGAATCCGTACCACAAGCTTAAGTGTCTTTCATTCTTTTATCAAAGGGCTATCCTGCAAGCTACGGCAACGTAGCTTAAGGATAGCTCTTTTTTCCATCTAAATTCCTTGCAGAAGTCTGACGAACACGATTTGACAAGAGGCGCGGATTTACCTGCTCCTTTTCTTTCACGCCAGATTCTCCCTTGCTCCCCTTGCTTGGCGTTACTGCAAATAAGGTCAGCAAACCACCAATTGCGCCGACTGTTGCCATCAAAGCGAATAACACCCAATGGCCACTGCTTAACAGCAGCGATACCACTGGCGGTCCTGCGGCTACCCCTATAAACCTCATACTGCTGTAGAGAGCGGTAATCGTACCGCTGTTCTCTTTCTCAATTCCCTCCGTGATTAAAGCATCCATACAAGGAAGCACAATCCCGATTCCGACACAACCTAAGCCCATAAACCCGACTAAGAAGTAAATACCTTTATTGAACCCCGCAAAGATCATTGCTGCAGTTAGTAATACCATACCTCCAAAGCCCAGCCATTTCATTAGCGTTTTGTTCTGACCAATGATCTTTCCTGTTCCATATGAAGACAGACATAACAAGGCTAATGGTATTGCCAGCACAAATCCCTTCATTGCGCCATGCATATTAAATTTAGATTCCAGCATTTCCGATAAATAGAATTGAACGCCAAAGGTTACAAACATACAGATACCGCCTATGGCAAAAATAGCATACAACCATCGTCCTTTTTCACGCAAAATGCTCATAATTCCGGATAAAAATTCTCTTATCCCCTGTTTCTCAGGTTGTTCCTTCGCTTCCGGCTTTCGAACTAGAAACAGAACTAAAGCAAATGAAATTAGACATAGAACAGGAATAGCGATAAAAGGTGCAAACCAGAGCCATATTCCAAGATAAGCACCAAGGATCGGACTGAGTACTTTACCAAAGGTATTAGAGGTTTCAATAATTCCCAGACTTTTGCTTACATCCTCTTCTTCCTTGAATAAATCACCAACGAAGGGCAGCACAATAGGAAAAGCACCAGCTGCACCTATCCCTTGTAACAAACGTCCGGCCAGAATGACCCAATAGGCGCTAACGCCCTTCATAAACCAAGCCGCCACCACGCAGACGACTCCACCAATAGCAGCAATGATTAGACTCGGAAGAATCACCTTTTTTCGTCCATAAGCGTCAGACAGGTACCCTGCAATAGGAATCATCACGATAGCCATCAATCCATAAACAGTAATCAGCATACTCACCTGAAAAGAGCTAATGCCTAGTTCTTTAGATATCTGCGGCAAAATAGGGAGCAGCATGGAGTTACCGAGGGTCATAATTAGTGGAATGGATGCCAGTGCAAGCAGATCCCATTTTCTTTCCTTCATGAACTGACCACCTTTGTCATTGTTTGCGACGACTCTCTATATTGTGGTTTGTTCATCCCTCTTTATTCATACATATAAAAAGACCGTCCTCCGCCAATGCGAAAGGACGATCTTATGATCAGAAAATTGGGCTTTACAGCGAATTTGTTATCATGGTCTTTGCTTTTACAGATGGAAGAAACCGGTTTGGTTCTCCTAGACTAAAAATATGCAGCAAGTGCATCGCTCGAGTGCAAGCTGTATAGAACAGTTTACGCTCACTTTCTCTGCCATATCGTTCAGCTGAACCATCGTAGATGATGACAGCATCAAACTCCACACCTTTAGCTAAGTAAGCAGGTAACACCAATGTTCCCTTCTGGAAATTCGGCGTTTCTTTCGTAACGAGCCTTACGGGTAGCCTACTATGTAGTTCATCATGAACTCTTGCGCTTTCTTCTGCTGTTTTACAGATGACAGCCACGTAATGGTACCCCTTGGATTGCAAATTCCGGATATCCATTTCAACTGCATTCACAAGCTCATCCTCACTAGACACCACACTTAGCTGAGGCTCTTCTCCTCTTCGATTAAACGGCACAATTCTTTCCCCTCCAGGAATCATTGAACGCGTAAATTCTACAATCTCAAAAGTGGAGCGATAGCTTCGGGTTAACGAGATCACTTCTGTGTTTTCTTCCCCATAAATGCTTACCAAACTAGACAAATCACCGAGCACCTCACCTTGTGCATAGATCGCCTGATTCAGATCACCCAATACGGTCATTTTTGCCCTTGGAAATAAACGGCGCATGAATTCTAATTGGAAAGGTGAGTAGTCTTGTACTTCATCCACAATCACATGACGAATCAGCGTATTGGTACGGAAGCCTTGGCTTAACTCCTTCAAATAAAGGAATGGTGTAGCATCTTCGTAGGCAAGCTCGTTTACTGCGATTGATTTTAGTGTTTGCTCACAGATCTCATCCCAGATTTCCGGCAGAGAATTAACACCATTTAGACGTTCCATAAGCTCACGATCCGTAAACAGCGCACTGTACAACCCCTTAACATCCACAAAACGGCCTCGTTTAGTCCATCCGCGCAGTGGTTTTAAGCGTTGGCTGACTACATACCGGGATAACACTTCTTTTTCAGTATCAAAATCATCAAAACTATCCTGCGTGGCTTTCTTCTTACGTCGTAACATCTGATATGCACGATGGTAATCACTGGAGTCCAATAGCTCAATTTGATCTTCAACCCATGAAGCGTTTCTTTCCTCATGACTAAAATCAGCAATCTTCTTCAGTAACCAGCGTGTCATTAAGTCTACGCGGTTCGCAAGCTTAATGGTGGAATCATAGGCATAGAAATGACGTTCCATTTCTTCTTTACTGACTACCGCTCTACCTTGAAACATTAAAGGCTTGAACAACATGCCCTCATGTTCCAGCATCGTAGCATACCGACGAATCACATCGAGAAAAGGTACGGATGATTTATAAGCGATGCCTTCTCTGCGTATCCCCACTTCAGGACCATCAGGGGCATTCAATAGGTTTTCTGTCTGACTAAAGACATCTTCCAGCTGGAATTCATGTCCTAAACGATGCTCAAGATACATTTGAAAAGTGGTTTGTTGCATATTTTCTTCACCTAGCTCTGGAAGCACGGTTGAAACATAGCTATTAAACAGCGGGTTCGGTGAGAACAACAACATCTGGTCAGCTTGCAGAACTTCACGGTATTTATACAAAAGATAAGCTACCCGCTGCAATGCAGCAGAGGTTTTCCCGCTCCCTGCGGCACCCTGAACAACCAGCATTCGGCTTTTGTCGTTGCGGATAATCGCATTTTGCTCTTTCTGGATGGTAGCTACAATACTCTTCATTCGATCATCGGCACTATGGCTAAGCACTTGCTGTAAAAGCTCGTCACCGATCGTTACCCCAGTATCAAACATAACTTCAATGACACCATCAGAAATCACAAACTGACGCTTAAGATTCATTGTACCGGAAACAAGTCCACCGGGTGTTTCATAAGCTGCTGGGCCAGGAGCACCATCATAATATAAGCTCGAAATAGGCGCACGCCAGTCATAGATCAAGAAGGTGCCATCATCCTCCATCAAGGATCCAATCCCTAGATAAATCTTTTCCGTTTCTCCATTTGGTGCTTCTGTAAAGTCAATACGCCCAAAGTAAGGAGAAACGAGCAGCTTTTTATATTTTTTTAAAGCCTTGCTCGACTGTAAATGATGGCGTTCACGTTCATTCAAGATTTGGGATTGTTGGCGCAGACTTGTTGAAGTTTCCCCTAAATCATCTGGACTACTGAAGTTTACCGTTACCTCTTCCCAGAAATCTTTACGCATATCCACCACATCACTGCGATGGAGTCCAAGCTCCTCAGATAATCGCCGGATATGGGCAGACAAAAGCTTAGTCACTCCGTCAACCCGCTGCTGTTCCTCTTTCCATTCAATTTCATGATTCTCCACTACATTTCATCCCCTTTGGAGTTTCACCCTGAACATAACCCTTAAGCTTATATGTTGCACATCACAAGGTTATGTTTTAAGCTTCGTGATCCGTTTCTTTTTCCTCAGTAGCTATACGATTCATCTGATCTGCCACTTTATCAAGCCGTTCTAATTGATATCCGTAATCGTAAATAGCTGCGGCTACAACATACAATCGTAGTTGACCTATTTTCTCCGCATTATACCTCAGGATCGTTGAATTCAAAAATCCATCATTCTCTTCTCCCAAGGGTTCCGATTCATTAGTGTTTGGTTTTAGTTTATCTTCAAATTTCAGCAAGATCAGTTGATGATATTTGATTAGCTGCTCCAAATGACTGTCAAACAATGCATCTGTCTCTTCACTTCGATCCGCTTGAAAATAATGCCGATCCACAGCCTCAAGAACATCGAAGCCTTTTTGCAAAGAAGATAACAGGTTCTTATAGACAACCATTTGTCTAGTCTGACTGTACTTCGCCCTCTTTAGCTGTTTCTGCTCCTCCTCAAACAAAGCGTATTTATCGGCTAAAGATTTAATAGATGACTCTAGCGCAAGTTTTTCATCACGAAACACACTTTCCTTCATCTCATGAGATACAGCCGTTCTAAGCAGCAAGGAAAGACTGGCAAAGACGTTCTCGATTTGCTTGATGTACTGTTTCCGTGGTTTCGGAGGAACTACTATAATATTGATTAGAAAGGCAGAAACAATCCCTGTCAATGTTAATAAGAAACGATTCAGCGCGAACTGCCACTCTCCAGAAGCCTCCATCACTGTTATAACAGTGACGAGTGTCAGGCTAATAGTATCCGCTCGGTTAATTTTCATACTGATCATAATGACAAGAATGCAGACCAACCCAACCGCAATTGGACTATTGGATAACAGCATTCCCCCCAGAAGAGCGAGTACCGCACCCATTGTAGTCGTTGTCAGCTGATCAAGAAAATAACGCCAAGAGCGATAAATAGATGGCTGCATAGCGAAAATTGCTGCAATCGCAGCGCCCACAGAAGATGGAAAATGTAGCAGTTCGGCTAAATACAAGGCAAGCGTGACTGCCATTCCTGTTTTAAATATGCGAGCTCCAAAAGCCAAAAATATCCCCCCTAAAAATTGGCCCACTCTGCAATATGGACATCTACGAATTCCTCATTCCTCTAATTACCCAAGCCTAGAGTTGATGAATTTTATGATCATTTAAGCTCTCGCTTATGATTCTTTCAGCTTTCAGGGAATACTAATTCAAGTAAGTACCTATCACATATAACATACGAGGTGAGTGAATGAATAACAACATCAAAAAATTAATGACCATCACAGCTGTTCTTGTCCTCAGTCTGTCTCCGGCACTTGCTCCTACTCGGAGCGTGTCAGCTGAGAATGTAGCCTCCACTGCACCTGATTCTGGGCCTTCGGAAAACGGTCATAGACCCCCACCAGGGAAAGACGGGAAATTCAGAGCCGGCGGACATTTCATTATTTTCGAAACAGCCAAGCTGCTTGAGATGGATCGTACGGAGCTAATCAATAGCCTTAAAACAGGCAAAACGCTCCCCGAGCTTGCTCTTGAGAAGAAAGGCTGGACCGAAGATCAATATATTCAAAAGCTCAGCGAATCTGCAAGTAAGCGGCTGGATCAAGCCCTCAGCGAGGGACGTCTAACAAAAGACGAAGCTCAAAAGCTAAAGGCTGGACTTCCGTCTATGCTGAAGAAAAAAATAAGCAAAATGGGTCATTTCCAAGATCATAAATCTTCGGAACATCATGTGATGAAGCCTCAAGCAAAAACGCCTTCGGCGTCCTATTTAGGACGGTAAGTGTTTATGCGAGAAATATAAGGATAGTGTATAGCGTGACACATATATATTCTTATATTTTAAAATATCCCCACAAAGACGGGTATCTTCATTTCTTATGAGGATATCCGTTTTTTATAGGCTTCAAATAGACTGATGGATAACATCAGCCACGCGCCACTTGCAGCAAAACCACCAATTACGTCGCTAGGATAATGAACTCCCAGGTAAATACGACTCCAGCCAATGCCCACAGTCATGAATACCGCAAACATTATTAACAGGATTCTTTCACTTCTTCGAGGCAAATGACGCCACAGTAAATAGGCAATTACCCCATATAGGGAGAAGGCTGCCATGGAATGTCCACTTGGGAAACTATAACCGAGCTCTTGGACAATACGATGGAAATTTGGACGCTCCCTTTGAAACCATAATTTCATAAGTGTATTCAACAGCTGTGAGCCTAGTCCAACCCATAGGAACAGAATTAGCTCAAGCCGATGTTTCAGCAGATAATACAGCAGTACCATCGTGCCGATAGATATGCCAATCGCTACCTTGGAGGAACCTATCAGAGATAGTCCTTTGGCGAATGTGGTCAGTCCAGGTGATTCAGCGGATTGAACAAAATGAATTATATAGTTATCAAATGATGATACCTTATTCATATGAACTAGAATCGCAATAACGACGAAACAAGCAGCAAACCCTATAAAATAACGAAAACCTCTAGACCAGTTCTGATAATAAAGCATAAATACCTCCGTGTCTATTTTTGTGCCAGTCGATCACATTTCCAGAGAAGCTATAACCCGTGCTATAATTATAGAGAAATAAATATACAAAAAGATGGAGTGCTGCCAAAGTGGAGAGTCTAAAATTGCAGGAACGTTTGTTGAACCAGTTTATTTCCACAAAGGTGCCCGTGACGATTTTTACAACAAATGGTGTAAAAATGCAAGGCGTCGTAACCTCGTATGATGCATTCACAATCACTTTACAGGGGCAAGGTGATGGCAGACAGAATGTGCTCTTCAAATCTGCAGTATCCACTATTGTACCTCTTAAGCCCGTCTCACTCAAATAGTTCACACATTTATTAAACTTCTTCATCCTATTTTCAATAATAAAGGGAACACCGGTCTACATCTCCGGTGTTCCCTTTATTATTTTCTTAAATTGTCTTATTCACTCTTCATAAACGAGTTTCTTTTAAACAGGGAAAATCACAGGCTTCACACACACCGGCTTGGATACCTCAGCAGTATTTCCAGTAAAGACGAGACGGCCACTGGTCTCTTCAATTGAGAACACAACCAGGTTATTACTGTCACGATTTGCAACAATAAGGTAAGCCCCATCCGGAGTTAATGAGAAGTGTCGCGGATGCCCTCCACGAGTAGAGACATATTCAATTAGTGTAAGCTTGGCAGTAGCGTTATCCACTGCAAACACTGCGATGTTATCCGCTCCACGGTTAGAAGCGTAAAGATATTTTCCATCTACTGAAGTAGCAATTTCAGCGCAAGTATTCTCTTCCTTAAAATCCTCAGGCAAAGTTGAAACTGTATCTACCGTGTGAAGCGTCCCTGTAGCACTGTCATATGTAAACGATGTTATCGTGGAATCCACCTCGTTTATAACATAAGCAGACTTTCCATCTGGATGAAAAGTAAAATGACGAGGTCCCGCCCCTGGATGAAGCGCAGTATCTCCGTGAACTTCTAGTTTGTTCAAGTCCCTATTGATTCTATAGGACCGAATAATATCAAGCCCAAGATCAGAAACAAAAAGATACTGTCCGTCCGGACTGAAAATAGCCGAATGGGGATGCGGGCGATCCTGACGTTCAGGATGGTGACCATGACCGGAATGAATCGCGACATCTGCCAGTTGATTTGCAACTTTTTCTTCATCTAATGTGATCAAGCCTACACTGCCACCATGATAACTACATACAACAATGTATTCATCGCTTAGATCTCTAGAAATATGGCATGTAGTCGTTTGACCATTACCTGAGGCAGGCATTGAGGTCATACGGTTCAATTCGCTCAATTTCCCACGCTTAGCATCGATAGCAAAGGTAACGACTTCTCCCTCTTTTCCACCCTCACCATTTGGCTTTTCTCCTATGGCATATAAACGTTGGGCTGAAGCATCTACATTAACAAAGGTGGGGTTAGTTAGACCCTGAACCGAGTCGATTAATTTTAACGTACCTCCTGCTTCGCCATCGAATTCAAATACCTGCACACCGCTTTCCGTGGCACTTGCATAGGAACCCGTAAACAGCAATAACTTAGTCTGCTTTTTCATCTCTACATCCTCCTCCAAAGTATTGCTATTATATAATTTACAATTTTTAAACGTTAAAGACAAACTATAAAGTAAAAAGTGTGACAAATAGTTCAAAAATAAGGCTTTCCAATGATTAGGGATTGTGCTATAATGAAAGCGCTAACATTAGTCTTTTATTAAGTACAAAGGGGGAACATGAATGAGTAGCATCCTGCTGGAAGCCAGAAATGTATACGAGGACTTCGAGGTGGAAACAGACATTCTGTTCTTTAAGGTCGGGGACCATGATTTGGTCATTTTTCACGGCAGAAACTACAACATAAAAAAGAGAATGACTGCCGAGCAATTAAAACGATTGTTATCCAATTCTACTTACTATCATGTGTATGGTGGCTGTTATGTCAATCTGAACAAGATCAGTTCTATCGAAGACGACTGCATTTATTTCGGAGAAAAAGGCCTATTCGCTAAAAACGTACGGGTCCCAAGACGGAAACAGGAAAGTATTCGTCATCTATTGAAAGGACTGAAGTAAACATCTTATTCCCATAAGCCGGAAGGGCATGTTACCGATGCCATTTCCGGCTTTTTGCTTTTTATTAATAGAAACTTAAAAAGATCCTATCTTTTTTTATACTTTCTTAAGGTTTAGGATCAGGATTTCTGTTAAAGTTGTAAATAGACAAGCAACACCTATATTGAAGGGAGTCATTACTAATAATGGACAAAAAAGATCTGAATGGAAATGAGAACTTAGAAAACAACGGTACTCCGGAAGAAGAATTGAACACTACCGAGAATACCAATGAAGTAAAAGAAGTGGAGGTCGTAGCTGCTGAAGAACCTGTGAATACAACAAAAGAGGAAGGTATTCCAGTAATGAACAAAGTCAGCAGTAATAATAATACGACACCACCTGCTCCACCAGTTTCTCCTAAAGGTAACAAGGGCTGGATGATTGCCTCTGTGGTTCTGGCTGCGGCACTCATCATTGTACTGATAAAGCCTCCATTCCAAAGTGGCGGCGACAACACAGCTGTTGCAAGCGTTAACGGAACTAACATTACTAAAGAACAACTTTATGATAAATTGATCGAAGCAGGCGGAGAAAGCACGCTGCAAGCTATGATTACTACTGAACTCGTTGATCAAGAAGCTAAAAAAGCCAACGTAACCGTTACTGATGAAGACATCAATGCTGAATTAGAAGACCTTAAAGCACAATTCGGCGGAGAAGCTGCATTTAATGCTGCATTGCAACAAAGCTCAATGACTGTTGATGACTTGAAGAAGCAAATGCCATTGCAAGTAAAACTACGTAAGATTCTTGAGCCGCAAGTAACGGTAACGGATCAAGAAATCAAAGACTACTATGAAGCAAATAAAGCTACTTTCAATGAAGAAGAACAAGTTCGTGCTTCCCACATTCTCGTTGAGACTAAAGAAGAAGCAGATGCAATTCTGAAGCAATTGAAAGATGGAGCAGATTTCGCTGAACTAGCTAAAGAAAAATCTTCGGATACTGGTTCCAAGGCTAATGGTGGAGATCTAGACTTCTTCAAACGTGGAGATATGGTAGCTGAATTCTCCGATGTAGCCTTTAAACTTAAAGTTGGGGAAACAAGTGGTGCTGTGAAATCCGATTATGGTTATCACATCATTAAAGTAACCGACCACAAAGACGCTAAAAACTACACTATGGAAGAAAAGAAAGATGAAATCAAAAAGACCCTTGTGTCTCAAAAGGTTTCCACTCTTTCCAACACTTGGTTGACAGATACAACTGCAAAAGCAAAAATCACAAATTCACTTACGGATGCCAAAAAAGATGCAACAGCTTCTCCTGAGCCATCTGCAAGTGCAGAAGCAGAAACTGAATCCGCTAAATAATAAGATAGTAAAAAGCAGGACAAGCGTTAATAAACGCTGTCCTGCTTTTTTTGTGCCTACTTTCGAACTTTTAATTAATGTCCTTTTTTACGGACCTGCTTATCACGATTCTCTCCCCACTCTTTCGCTTGTGCGGTAGCAATAGAGATGGCTCTTCCCTCTTCATATCCATCTTCTAGCAATGCATTAGCAATATCAATCGCCTTATTACGAATAGGTGCAGTGAAGTTTTTGAGTGAATCTGGATAATCTTCTTTGTTCCACGGCATACAAAAAACCTCCTTAACCTGACTATATAATTAATTAGCCTGGTCTAGGAGGTTTTAAACACTCACTTAAGCTTATTTAAAGACTTTAACGCGATCTTCAACCGGTTGGAATTGTTTCTCACCTGCTGGAGTTACCGTCTTGCCAAATGGCAATTGAGCAATCAGTTTCCAGTCTTGCGGGATACCCCAAGCTTCTTTTACTTCGTCATCAATTAGTGGATTATAGTGCTGCAGCGACGCGCCTAAACCTGCTTCAGAAAGCGCAGTCCATACTACGAACTGCAGAATGCCTGAAGATTGGTTAGACCAAACTGGGAAGTTCTCAGCATACAATGCGAAGTTTTCTTGCAGGTTCTTCACTACAGCTTGGTCTTCAAAGAACAATACGGAACCGTATCCTGCTTTGAAAGATGCTAATTTTTGCGCTGTTCCTTCAAATTGTTCAGCTGGAACAATTTTGCGCAAAGTTTCTGTAGTGATATCCCATAATTTATCATGCTGTTCACCTAAAAGAACAACCGCTCTGGAGCTTTGGGAGTTGAATGAAGTTGGGCTATGCAAAACCGCTTGCTCAACGATTTCAATAATTTGAGCATCGGCTACAGTGGATTCTTTACTGATGGCATAGATAGAACGTCTTCCTTTAACTGCTTCAAGAAAATTGTTAGACATAAAATAACTACCTCCATTTATTTAAGTAACTTACTTTTGTACATCTTATCACCTTTTTTCTGAAAACACAACATCTATTCACAACTTATTTTGTCGGATATACAATTAGCCTCGATTAGTAACATCTCCCCTTCACTTTTCCGATATACATTCCGGCTAAAAATAAGCTACAATAGTGCAGCAAAAATACAGAAGGAAGGTTATATAAATGAATTTTTTAACAGGTAAAGTTCTTATTCCACATAAAAAAATGGTCATATTCTCTTGTGTAGTACTCTTTTTCCTTAGCTTGGCACTTACTGGCTGTAAAGACACAAAATCGTCTAATTTAAACGCTGGGGAACTTGATCAAGCTGAGCTAAAACCTCTCTCTTTCTGGGTCGCCACAGACACTCACTTTTTGGATAAGGCTCTTCAGGATGGTGGACAGGCCTTTCAAACTTATGTCACTGGAGGCGATGGAAAAATGCTGCCCTACAGTGATGAAATGGCTGAAGCTTTGGTCTATGACGCTGAACAGAAAAAACCTGCATTTATCATCCTCAGTGGCGATTTAACTAATAATGGAGAACGCAGCAGCCATCAAAAGCTAACCGAAAATTTAAAACGAATTGAACAACAAGGAACCTCTGTTTATGTCATTCCAGGCAATCACGACTTATTTAATCCTTGGGCTAGATCCTTCAGTGGCGATAAACAGCTCCTTACGGATTCAATTACAGATAAGGATTTCGTCAAAATGTATGCGGATTTCGGCTACAAAGAAGCTGCATCACGTGATAAGGAATCACTAAGCTATATCGTCAAGGCTGCCCCCAACTTATGGATTCTCATGATAGACAGTAGCCAATATCTTAATAATAAAAAATACGGTTTCCCTCAGACTGATGGGCGTATTGCTTCCTCTACGCTTTCATGGATGGATGAATCCGTTAAGCTCGCAGCCAAAGAGCACGCTTCTGTGATCACGGTGATGCATCATAATTTATTAAGTCACACTTCTATGTCCGTTTCAGGCTTCAAGCTTAATAACAGCCAGGAAGCTATAAAATCCTTACGGAAGAATGGACTAAATCTAGTTCTCTCAGGACATATTCATATGCAGGACATTCAAGTAGATCCAGCAGACGCGAATCAAGATACAGCATCCTCTGAACAATTGCCAATCTATGATATCGCTACGAGTGCGATGGCCGTCAATCCGCATCAATATGGAGCCATGACCTTCGATCCCGTCTCGCGAACCGTAAATTATATAACAGCGTCTTTGAACGTAGAAGGTTGGGCTGAAGCTAACCAGATTACAGATCACAATCTCTTAAACTTCAAGGCATATGCCGAAGAAACCTTTGCTACTAACTCCTATGACAAAGCTATGGATAGTCTTAAGGAAAGTCCTTTAACGGAGTCTGAAAAAGAATCCATGGCGAAGGTAATGTCCAAGCTGAATGTACAATACTTCGCCGGAACTGCAGGTACCTTTGCGAAGGATATTAAAGCGTTGCCGGGCTACAAGCTTTGGGAGGAACATCAGGACGGTTTCTTAGGAGGGTATGTCCAAAGTATGGCTGAAGAAAAATCGTTAAGTAATGTCGACCTAGAGGTGGTTTTAACGAAGCAATAAAAAGCTGCCCTATTTCATATAAAAAACCCAGCTTCACCCGCATTTCTGCGAAGTTAGAAGCTGGGTTTGTTTCTGTTAATTAGCCAATGAGGATCGAACTAACTATTTACGTGTAATAGTAATCCAACCATCTTCATCTACATACACAGTAGCATGAAGTGCTTCAGCTAGCAGACGTAGCGATACATAGGCATCACCATATTCGTCAACAAATACAGGCTCTGCAAGCTTCACTTTGTTACCGTTAATCACTGCTTCGGAAGAACCGATTTTGAATACCAGTTTATCACCGTACACACCATCAGTTACGATAATAGCACGATTGACTGTATCCCATTCCACAGTAGCATCTAAATCTTCTGCAAAATACCGAAGAGGAATGTACGTCGTATTATTGTCAACGATCGGATAATAATATTCGTCGTCTGGTTCGATGACAATCGTTCTCTTGGTGATACCAAGATCGTCTTTCAAAATACGATAAACGTTAGAATTCGGATCAAAATTGTTCAAAGTCTCTCCAGGAGTCAGGTCACCGGAAGAAACATCAAGAGCTCCTTCTGTGCTGATTGGATCTGCCGTTACAGCCCCACCAATATTCCAAATCTGACTGGAAGCCTTAAGAGAGAAGCTCTTTAATGGCATATCTTCTGTACCTGGAAGCGCCACTTTCAGATCAACATTCTGTTTACGAACATGTAGTCCACTGTCTACAAAAATATCGACAGCAAGCTTCGTATCCTTACTCAGGACCGTCTTAAGCTCAGGGGTTGATTTGTAAAGACTGTCTAGTTGATTGTCATAAACCAGTAGTAAAGCATCCACAGCTAATTTTGCTGCATCATGCAGTACGGTTACAACAGCTTCTTTATCACCCAGAGGAATGACTCCAATACCTGGAATTTCATAATCACCGGAGCCTTTTTCGTCCATAGCTTTGATTACTGGATACAGATAGTCATATAGACCACCAACTAATTCTGTAAAGCCTTCCGTATCTTTAGAGATCGATTTCAGGAATCCTTTTAACAATGCCGGAAGCTCATCACCCGTCACTTCGGTATGTAACTTCGTCATATTCACCTGCTGGCCATAAACAGCCTCACTAACTGGTGTTACGCTAATTGCACTTGGATTAGGAAGATTCTTCACCACAAACTTCGTTAGCAGCTTACTAAGATCTTCAGCTTTAGTCAGATCCAATCCAACTTCAGCTAAGACCTCATCATAGCCTTGAACCGGGAAGTAAAATGGTTGTTTTGCTCCTTCAACCGTAAAGACTAAAGTTTGTTTGTCCATAAACAATGAGAATGGAATATTCAATTGTTTATAGCCAATCGTTCCATCGGCAGATACATTACCATTCTCTTGCAACTTTGCATGGCTAATACTCAGGGAAAAAGAATTTATGAGATCTACCATTTCCTTATCTTCTGCGCTCAGTCCTTCTGCAGGCTCAGCGTTCATAGAAAACGTCATGCTGGATTCTGATGATTTAACATCGACATCCCCAATCAATGCCTTATTAACATCGAAACCTCCAACCGATTGACATCCGGCCAGAACAAGCAGCAGCGCGACAAAAGGAATAAACCATTTTGTTTTAGCTATCATTTTCCTCATAGCAAGTCTCCTTTTTAAGATTTTTTTAAAATCAATCCATTATCTCAGCAAAGGTAACATTTGTAAATCAAAGGATGAGTTATTGTAAAAATACTATAAATTCAACAAACTTCGCCATTCGATAGAAACCCATTCATTGTAAATCAAGCCTTTTAATACTGCCAAAATCAGTAAATGCGCAGGATAAAAAGACCACCAAACCCAGCGTTTCACCCGGTGACGCTCTAAATATCCCCAAAGTGCAGGTATCAAAGCAATCAACAATGTCGGTAAAATACTAAGCATTTGGACCACCCAATAGTTATAGAACATGTAAAACAAGTTTAATGCCAGATGTGCCATAACAAGCCAGTATGACCTCGTATAACGGAATATCAATACTAGCAGCAGGCCGTACGCATTATAATCTATCGGGAAGTAATCCATTAACGCGATAGCTGCAATGACAACAGGTATACCAAGCCATAGAGTAGGAAGTTTATCTAAAACAACTAATACAATTCCAGATAATAAAAGCGTAAACACCACATTCCATCCACCAGGATTAATCGCTAAATTGTATGGGATCTGAGCAATAATAGCGATTATAAGCAGTCGGAATAAATATTTCGGTCTGGATGATGTATGGATATGCCCCTGCACAAGCCCGTAACAGTAGATTGGAAAGGCTATTCTTCCTATATATCTCCAAGCGATATCCTCTGGAAAAAAGATATAGCCAATATGATCGATTAGCATCGTCAGCATGGCGAGAATCTGCATATCAAACCTCCTTAAAATAGGTTGATATCATACATTCGCCAAAGCGTACTTCATCTCCTTCGCTAATACTCAAATGATGACCGCAATAAAAGAGATCTGAATTTCTGGTTTCTCGCCTCTTGACTTTATAGGGTGCAATTGAGTACTATGAACGAGCAACATCTTATGGCAATGATCAAAGACAAGATTTCCTATACGAACTGTCCAGAGAGAGAGGTCTAGGCTGAAAGCTTCTCCAGTAAACGATTGTGGAGTTACCCCTTTGTAGCTGTGGCGCTGAATCCGTAGATCTAAATTTTACGGTAGTATGTGGCACCGACTTATCCACGTTAAAGGATACCAATGAGGTCCTATCCTTGTGATAGGTCGAATTAGGGTGGAACCACGAGCTGAACGCACTCGTCCCTTTCTGGGAGAGATGCGTTTTTTTGCGTTCACCACTAACAATTTTTGAGAACTGGAGGCTAACAATCATGGAGATCAAGGTAACACTGCAAAACGGAACAATTAGAGAGGTACTACAAGGAACGACGATTAAAGAAGCAGCAGGTGTCATAAGTACCAGTCTGAAAAAAAGTGCTGTAGCTGGAATAATCGATGGAAGATCCGTTGACCTAAACCAAACGATCGATCATGATTGCCAGCTCGAAATTGTTACGTTGGATAGCAAAGAAGGCCTGGAAATTTATAGACACAGTACAGCACATATCATGGCGCAGGCCATAAAACGTATATATGGAGATAAGGGTGTCCAGCTTGGCATAGGTCCAGTAATCGAAGATGGCTTTTATTATGACATTGATATTGAAACACCTCTATCCACGGATGATCTTGTAGCAATCGAACAAGAGATGGCGAAAATTATTCAAGAGAATCACCCGATTGTCCGCCGTGTCGTTCCCCGCGCTGAAGCAATCAAGCTTTTTGAAGCGATGAATGAGCCCTTAAAGCTGGAGCTTATCCGTGATCTACCTGAAGACACAGTATTATCTATTTATGAACAAGGTGAATTCTCGGATCTCTGTCGAGGCCCGCATCTTCCCTCAACTGGATTGGTCAAGGCCTTTAAGCTGTTGAATGTAGCAGGTGCCTACTGGCGTGGAGATTCCAATAATAAAATGCTGCAACGTATCTACGGAACTGCTTTTCCTAAGAAAGCTCAACTTGAAGAGCACCTACTCTTTCTTGAAGAAGCAAAGAAGCGTGATCACCGTAAGCTTGGCAAGGAACTGGAATTGTTCATGTTCTCTGAAGAAGCTCCAGGCATGCCCTTCTATCTTCCAAAGGGAATGACTATCCGTACAGAGCTTGAGAATTTCGCACGTGAACTACAAAGACAGAGAGATTACGATGAAGTTCGTACACCGCTGATGATGAATAATCGGCTTTGGGAGCAATCCGGGCACTGGGATCATTATAAAGACAATATGTATTTCACCAATGTAGACGAAACAAAATTTGCACTCAAGCCGATGAACTGCCCAGGTCATATGATGATCTATAAAAATAATCTACATTCTTACCGAGAGTTGCCTATCCGTATTGCCGAATTTGGTCAAGTACATCGCCATGAATTCTCTGGGGCACTTAACGGGATGATGCGTGTTCGTACTTTCTGTCAGGATGATGCCCATCTCTTCGTATTACCAGAGCAGATTGAGGATGAAATAAGCCGGGTAATCTCACTGATTGACCATATTTATCAAGTGTTTGGCTTTGAGTATAAGATTGAATTATCTACTCGCCCGGCAGATTATATGGGATCAAAAGAACTATGGGATCTAGCTGAACAATCTTTACAAAGTGTATTAGACAATCTCGGGATCGAGTATCGTGTGAATGAAGGTGATGGCGCGTTCTACGGACCAAAAATTGATTTCCATATCTTAGATGCGCTAAAACGAAGCTGGCAATGTGGAACCATCCAACTAGATTGGCAAATGCCAGAGAAATTCGATCTTACTTATATCGGGGAAGATAACCTTAAGCATCGCCCGGTCGTAATCCATCGCGCCGTTTATGGGTCAATTGATCGATTTATGGGTATTATTACGGAGCATTATGACGGCGCATTCCCGCTATGGCTAGCACCCGTTCAAGCGAAGTTATTGCCCGTCTCTGAGAACTACGTTGCTTATGCATTTCAGGTGAAACAATCCTTAGAACAAGCTGGCATTCGTGTAGAGGTTGATATCCGAAATGAGAAGCTAGGATACAAAATTCGTGAAGCTCAGCTGGAAAAAGCACCCTATATGCTCGTTCTCGGTGAGAATGAGAAAAACTCTGGCAGTGTATCTGTAAGAAAACGTGGTGAGGGGGATCTTGGTTCAAAGAGTATCCATGAGATTATTGAACAGATTAATAAAGAAATAGTTAGTAAAAATTAAAGTTCTGCTCCTAATAAAACGTTAAAGGGCTGTCTATTCGTAGAAATCTACGAACAAGACAGCCCTTTCTTTGATCACATATTATTATTCAAATGAACACTATTTCACGTACAGACGACTGCTTTCTTCCCAATATTCGCCTGGTTTGAGGCTGAACAAGCCAATCTCATCAGCCGGTAGATCCACCATTGGTGCGTTAACCAAGTTAATTTGCGGTTCAGGACAGAAGAACTGTTCTGTAGCACCATTGTTCCAGATCATCCATTGTTTGTACGAAGTCCCTACATCGTATACCAAGGTTATTCCAGCTTTACTGTCAGTAAGCTCCATCCGATTGCGTCCGTTTTGAGGTACAGCGGTGTAGTGATTATCCATTGATGCAAAATATGGACTCACACCTTCATCACGAAGCTGAACTTCTCCTGGCTCCAGCGCTTGGAATTTACCTGTTGGCAGCATGCGGTCATCCAGTTCCCAACGCTCGCCGATAGTTGCTTTTACACGGTAATCTTGTGGAGAACTTTCCGGTGCGAATGGTGCATTAATCGCGGTATGGAATGCCAACAAGCAAGGCATCACATCATCACCATCATTATGCACTTGCACCTGTTGAGATAAGCCACCTTCACCAAGGGTGTAACGTAGTTTCATCGTATATTTATGTGGCAAGTATTGATAAGAAGGATGATTCTCATCCACTTTAATGAATACGGTTACGAAGCTTTCTGTCTTACCGCTACCGAACTCTTCCACTTCCCAAGCTGCCGTATGTAAAAAACCATGCAAATGGTTGCCCGTAGCGACTTCATTTACTGGGAATTGATAAGTTTGACCATTCCATGGGAATTTGCCATCCTCATAACGATTCGGAGGAAATAATACAGGAATTCCATGGATACCTGGACTTGCCTTGAAGGCTTCCATTTCCTCAGCTCCCGGTTCATGCAAGAAACGGTAACCGTTTTCGGTATCACGGAAACAGATCAAGTTGCCACCGATACCCGGTAGTATAGCTGCCTCATAACGGCCAGCTTTTAACCAGATGGCTGCTTCTCCTTCATATTGTCCTTCATAGGCTGTGATAGACATAATAATATGTTCTCCCTTCCAGTGTCTGATAATTGTCTCTACTTGATAGATTACCACATCTGGTCATGACGTGACATGCCCTTTTTTACAGCTGTTCCACTTCAACGCTCATGACATGATCAATTTTCTTCACATCATAATAGATTTCTGTTGCGTAATCTTTATCCGGTGCTGAAATCACCATATCGATCATTTGCCTTCCATCTTCCAAATCCTTAATTTTCATTCTGCGGATCGCTCGGGAGGGGCTTCTAGTACTTCGTTGGGTACTAACCTGAGGCCGCTCGATTTTTTGGATCACTTCAGTAAGTACAAAATTAGCTTCCATGATGATTCTCACCGAAACTTCATGCTTGTTAAGCACCTCAGGGCCAATCGAACGAATTAAATGAGGAACCAAATTCACCGCAAACATCAAAAGAATAACTGCATACGCAGCTTCAATATAGAATCCTGCACCCACAGCTATCCCAATTCCAGAAGCTGTCCAGATGAGTGCTGCTGAGGTCAAACCTGATATCGCATCTCCACCTCTACGCAATATAACCCCGGCGCCCAAGAATCCTATTCCACTGACAATTTGAGCAGCGAGGCGCATCGGATCCATATTCGGATGCTCTGGACCCGCAAACTTATCAAAGGCATGAATGGACACTACGGTTACAAGACACGAGGCAATGCTTATGACCATACTGGTCCGAATCCCCAGCGGTTTCTGCTTGATCTGTCGGTCAATCCCGATGAACAGCCCGAACAGCATGGCCACTAGCAGCTTAATTAATGATTCAATATGAAAATCCATCATTCATTCTCCTTTCTCCAAGATACTCCATTATAACGGAAAACAGAGATAAAGATTAGCTTTATTTTACAGCAAAAAACGGCACTCCTATCCTCAATGTATATGCGCTCTAGATCAATTAGATCCCGCATAACAAAGAGGATAGAATCCGTTTTAAAGGAAGTGATTATTTACGAATATTTAACCATGAAGCAACGATTCAGCACCGTCACAATAAATCTCAGTTCCTGTAATATGATCGGAATCCTCGGAGGCCAGAAAAAGTGCCAGCTTCGCAACTTGATCAGGACGCCCGGGACCTTCCTCTAGCGGTTGATCCCCTTCCGGAAATTCAACAGGGATCTTTACCTCTTTCAGATCCTCGGATGGAAAAGTGTTGTCATCTATATTGGTCTTAATAGCTCCAGGACAGATCGCATTTACGCGAATTTGAAATTGAGCCAGTTCTAATGCTGCCATTTTCATAAAAGCAACCTGACCTGCCTTTGTCGTACTGTAAGCAGAAAAACCGATGTTAGAAAATACACGATTTCCGTTAATGGAGCTGTTAATCAGAATGCTGCCGCCGCTTTCTTTTAGATGCGGTATCGCATATTTAACCGTCGCGAAGGTTCCACGAAGATTGATGTGAATCGTCTGGTCCCAAGACTCAATATCCATCGTTTCAATGGGGGTCATGGCTCCATTAATCCCTGCATTAGCAAAAACAATATCAAGACGCCCCCATTTTGCGGCCGCCTTGTTTATAGCAGCTTCCACTTGCGGGGGTTCAGCAACATCGCATTCAATTACAAGTGCTTCTCCGCCTTCTTTCTCCACTTGTTTTCTAACCTTTTCTGCGTTCTCAACAGTTCTATCCAGCAACACAACTTTGGCCCCGTTACGGGCAAACTCAAGCACAGTTGCTCGTCCAATGCCGGAACCACCTCCTGTTACAATCGCTACCTTACCTTCCAGCTTCTTATCTGCCATGTTTAAGTATCCTCCTTCTTGTCATGCAAGCCTTTCCAGTTAAGTTCTTTCCTTAACCTTAACCTCGCATACAGAAGTTGAATCGGTAGATCTTTACTTGTCCTTATTCGCCTTGTCGAAGATGAATAATAAGATCATTTAATCCGGCCTCACGGATACCTTCTACGATTAAATCAGCAAGCAGACGCGCTCCTAAAATCTGAAAATGTGTATTGTCCTGTACACCGACTGGATGCAAGATATATTCTCCAGGATAACTCCACATGAACAGATCCTTCGTTCCTTCCACACCGTATGCTTCAAATAGCTTACGACTCTTCTCCGCCAAATCGATCAGTGGGATTTGCTCATTCTCGGCCAGCTCCTTCATTGCCGTTAAATAATCACCATGGCTGTCTACTATAGCTTCTAGATGATCAAATCTCCGGCGATGTACAGGAGTTACAAGTACCGGATAGGCTCCCGCTTCCCTAGCGACTGTAATCATCTGTAGCAAATATTCTTTATATGTAGTGAAAGGTTCGGTATGTCTACCTTCATCCCCTTTCGAATCGTTATGTCCAAACTGTATGAAAATATAATCTCTTGGCCGAAGCGCAGTAGAAATATTGTCCAAATGCCCTTCCTCAATAAAGCTCTTGGAGCTTCGACCAGAAATGGCTCGATTGTCCACTACAAGACCTGCTTTGAAGCAGCGAGGCAGCAACTGGCCCCAGCCAGCATAGGGATAACCAGCTTCTCCTTGATCGGTCACCGTAGAATCACCAGCCAAATATAAGACGAGCGCTTCGTTGTCAGGCTCAATGTCGAGAGCATTTATTCGAGGCGCAATACCTGAGAAGGAGAGCTTTAGCTGACCATCCATGATTCGCATCGCAAATGATTCACGTACGTACTGACCTGCCGGAACATTCAATATGTCTAATACGTACTTCCCAGCGCCTGCTCGAATTACTGTACTCGTATCTGCTAAGGAGTCACCAAGTACCAAAGAAATCCGGTAAATCCCATCAGGAATATCTAACAGGAAGACTGCCTTCTGCGGAATGCAGAAATCACTTCTTAATGTCTCTGATCCTCCCCTGGAACGCCCGAATACTGTCGAGTCTGAAGTAAAACCAAATCTCGTTTCCGGAGAGTATCGTGAGTCCGGCCGAATTTTGGTGTAGCCGGGCGCTGTATCTTTAATCCCAAAGTCAAAATGATAGCTATCCAAATTCAGCCGCACCTTTCTTCATTAGATATTTTATCCTTTCAAACCACTGGTGCTGATTCCTTCCACAATCTGCTTTTGAAAGAGAAAGAAAATAATCATGACGGGTGCCAAGCTAAGAACGGACATGGCGAACATGGGCCCCCAGTTGGACACGGACTCACTATCGAGGAACATTTTCAGCCCCATAGAAACTGTATATTTAGATGGAGAGTTCAGGTACAACACTGGCCCAAGCAGATCTTCCCAGCGCCAATAGAAGGAAAAGATCGCTGCAGTAGCCATAGATGGACGGATGAGTGGGAGAATGATTCTGAAGTACAGACCAAATTTCCCGCACCCATCAATCGTAGCCGCTTCGTCAAGTTCAACAGGTATCGTCCGAATAAACTGCAGCATTAGGAAAATAAAGAACGGAACACCGAAGAACTGTGGAATCACGATCGGCTTGATACTATCGAGCCATTCCAATTTGGCATAGATAATATATTGCGGGACTAGTACTACATCTGAAGGAAGCATAAGGGTCATCATCATGATGCCGAACCATAAACCATGCCCTACAAACTTATTGCGTGCAAATCCGAAGGCCACTAGTGAAGAAGAGATCACTGCCCCAAGCGTTGCTACAACGACGATAATTAATGAATTCTTTATGAAGACACCAAAGGAATATCCGGCAATCCCTTCCCAGCCTTTAGCATAATTCCCCCACACCCATGGATCGGGAAGAAGCTGCTGAGCGGTAACAAATACAAGCCGGCTCTCTTTAAAAGAGCTCATGATCATCCACAAAATCGGATACAGCATAATGATAGCGAGGCCACCGATAAGAATGTGATACAGCGGCCATTTCAGTTTCATTTTCGCCATGGATTATTTTCCTCCTTCCGATTCGTAGAAGACCCACGATTTGGATGTCTTGAACAAAATTCCGGTCATGATGCCGACTAGCAATAACATCACCCACGCCATAGCTGAAGCATATCCCATATTATTAAACATAAAGGCCTGACGGAATAGATATAGAGAATACAACATCGTACCGTCCATTGGCCCGCCTTCACCTTTAGAGATAATATAAGCTGGAACAAAGGTCATAAATGCACTGATCGTCTGCATGACTAGATTGAACAGAATAACTGAGCTTAGGAGGGGCATTGTAATCTTAAAGAACTTTCTGAAAAAGCCTGCTCCATCTACACTAGCTGCCTCGTACATTTCACCAGGAATATTTTTTAGACCCGCCAGAAAGATCAACATGGATGAACCAAACTGCCACACGGATAAGGTGATCAACATTATAAGCGCAGCGCTCGGATTACCAAACCAACTTACTGGACCCAGTCCGAAAAAACCGAGCATGCCATTAATAATTCCAGTATCACTAAAAATATTACGCCACATGATGGATACCGCCACACTGCCACCTATAATAGAAGGTAAATAATAAGTTGTACGATAGGCTCCGATCATGCGCGATTTTGTATTTAGAATCATAGCTACAAATAATGCAAAGGTGAGACGTAAAGGCACACCAATAAATACGTAAAGCAGCGTCACCTTTAGTGAATGTAAATATTTCGGGTCATTCGAGAACATTTTGATGTAATTATCAAATCCGATCCATTTAGGTGGAGCGAACAAATTGTATTTGGTAAAAGAAAGATAAAGAGAAATGATCATCGGGATCAATGTGAAGCAAAGGAAGCCAATGACGAATGGACTGATAAAGGCATATCCTGTAAGGTTGCTTCGTAAACTCCGGCCTTTTAGCTTCTTTTTCTTAAAAGCCAGCGGATTCGAAGGAAGGGGATTCGTGGATGCCAAGGGTCTCCAACTCCTTTTTATGTGAATAATAAGGGAAACGGACTGCCGCCTAACCAAATGGCATGCCGTTTCCCATGTTAGACGCAGTATAGTTATCTGTTACCTTCTATTACCGGCTGGAGAGAATAGCGTTCGCTTCTTTTCGGAACTGTGCGGCGGCTGCAGCTGGGTCAATTTTGCCGAAGTTCATTTGTTCAGCAAGGTCTGTAAGGAGTGCTACTACCTCTGGTGATCCAACTGGCGGACTCATTGGAGAAGTAGTTGGCTCCATGTCAGCTACGAATTTAAATACTTGCTTACCGGAATCCGTTAATTGTGAGGCTACAGATTCTTTGATTTTGCTTGAAATTGGCACACCACGTTCGCCTTTGATTAGATTGTTGGCTTCGGGATCATTAATCCAGAAATCAACGAACTTCGCTGCTTCTTCCTTCACTTTTGAGTTAGAAGTAACCGACCAATACATACTTGGCTGCATGTAGAGTCCTTTTTCCATATCTGGGCCCGGCATTTGTGCCAGTGCCATAGGACGATTTACAGCGATTTGCAAAGCAACATATTGGTTCGACCATTGCCATACGCCGATACCTGTTCCTTTAACAATATCAGACTCTTCGATAACGCCTTTGTTTTGGCTCAGTTTGTCTTGGGATGGAACCGCTCCATCTTTAATTAAACCAGACAGCATTCCGAAAAAGTCAGCGAACAAGGCATCATCCTCATATCCAAGTGCTGAACCATCATTGTTATAAAGTGCCAGCCCTTTTGTACGCAGATAATAGTTGAAGAATACGTCAGCTGCCATAGAACCGTCGATATACAGTCCAGCCGATTTAGCTTTCGCAGCAAGTTCTTTGTACTGATCCCAAGTCCAGTTCTCAGGAATGGAATCCACCCCTGCCTTCTTTAGCAATTCTGGGTCATATTGAAAACCAAGTACGTTAACGCCTAGTGGAATTCCGAATTGCTTCTCATGAATCACCCCAGTACTAAGTACGTTCTCATTCACATCACCGACTTGTATCTGAGCGTTTAAATATGGCTTCAAATCTTCGAGCTGTCCGTTAGATCCATATTGATTAATATAAGAAATATCCATTTGAACGATATCAGGAAGTCGATTCGCCGCTGCTTGAGGGGCAAGCTTCTTCCAGTAATCATCGAATGAAGCATATTCAGGCTCAATCGTTACATTCGGATATTTAGCTTCATACATATCAATTACTTGTTGTGTATAAGAATGTCGTGTGTCTCCACCCCACCAAGCAATACGCAGGGTTACCGGTTCTGCTGAGGTCGTAGCTGCAGGCTTCGTTTCCGAAGGAGCATTTGTAGCAGAATCCGTAGCGGCAGCACTGTTATTGTTGTTCCCTCCACCACAACCGGCTAACATGGATGACAGCAACAATGGTACGGCTAATAAAGCGAATCTCTTTTTCAAATTCATGTCCCCTTTTCCTATAATAGTGTAAAGGCTCTGATCCCTTTAGGTAGCGCTTTCATGTTTAAATCTTCTCAAATATTCAGTAATTGTTGAATACAAAAAACCGTCTTGTTTGTTCAATAATCAGTTCGCTTGAGGGGGTTTCATGAAATCTGTGGGTGTCTGCCCAGTTACTTTTTTGAACACTTGACTAAAATACTGTGCATTCCCACCGAAGCCGAACATTTCAGCGAGTTCAAATACTCTTACATCACCACTATGCATAATATGTTCCGATGCTTTAGTAATCCGGTAGTTGGTAACGTAGTTAGAGAACTTCTCCCCTGTAATTTTCTTAAATATCTTCCCAAGATAATCAGGATTCATATATAACATTTCAGCAGCTACTGAGCTAAGTGACAGCTCTGCATTTTTATAATCGTCAGCAATAATCTTGAACATTTTATCTACGATTAACGATTGGCGACTCCGAAAATGACGATCATACATCGCTGTCAACCGAGCAGCAGCATCTTTTACATAGGTTTTAAGACCACTTAAAGTCCTGATCTCAGCCAGTTCCACCATACTTGAAGTAAAGTTATTTCTTTCATCAGGGACGGCTAGACGTATCATCGCAGAATACAATTGCAAAACATAAGAACGCGTTACATTAATATCCACACGCTGTTCAGCTAGCAGATTAAATAACCGTTCTAATTCAAATTCTACTGCACTTTGTTCGCCCGCCTTAATCAGCAGACAGAGTTGCTCTTCATCTAGTTCAATGTCATTTCTTCCGCTTAGTTCATCGCTAGGAATATCACTTCCTGTGATTAGACCTCCCTCTTCCATATAAAAACAGTGGTTAAGACATTGCAGGGTCTGACGATACAATCTCCGTGAATGTATCATGAAGTCCGCGTCACTAATCGCAATGGTTACATCCACTTTATAAAATTTGTAGAACATTTTCCTTACATCAGAAATTCGCTCAAGCAGTGTACTATTCAGCGCAGTCTCTCCTTCGACTTCCATTAGTGTCAGAATAAATCCGCCTATCCTTGTACTAAGCAACGTTTCTTGTAGCATATCCTGTGCAATATTTTGCAAAGCAAATAGTTGCTCATATTCATAAGAACCTTCTAATCTGAACAAGATCATACGCACCACTTTGTCATTTAATTCGATGCCAAGCAGCTCCTGATAATACACTAAATCTTGACTCCCGTATGTCTTGTTAGAGATCCATTCCTTCAAAAATTGTTCCTTCACATGCGGCAGAACTTTAGTAAAACGCTGCTTCATATCAATTACAAATTCCGTCCGGCCTTTTAGTTCATTCAGCTCTGCTACCAGTTCAACTAACGCATCATGAATTTGATTCTCGTTGCAAGGCTTAAGCAGATAATGCTTCACTCCATGCTGCATAGCGATACAGGCGTAGTCAAAATCCTTATACCCCGTCAACATAACGAACTTCACCTCAGGAAACCGTTCACTGCATTTCTGCACCAAGCCTAGTCCATCCAATCCGGGCATGGAAATATCAGTAATCACGATTTCAGGGCGAAGCTCCTCTATTTTCTCCAAGGCTTCTATCCCGTTTCGCGCAGTACCCACAAGTTCCGTTCCTGCCTGAGCCCAGTCCACTACCTGAGATATGCCTTCTAGTATCAACCGTTCATCGTCAACCAGCAGTAACTTAAACATTCTCTTGCACTCCTTTTAAATAAGGTATACGTACATGTATTGTCGTTCCTTGACCTGGCTCACTTTCAATCACTGTACCCCATGCTGGACCAAATACGATTTGAATACGCTCTGCGATGTTCGCTAACCCAATGCCTTCGCCACGTGTCTTAACTCTTCCCTGCTGTAAATCTTTGATGAACTCGGCACTCATCCCCGGCCCGTTATCACTAACACGAATATCAAGGCCCTGTTCTTCCTCACTCACGGTTATAGAAATCGTGCAAGGCTCGATATTAGGCTCCAAAGCATATCGGATCGCATTCTCGATCAACGGCTGAAGCGTCAGCTTCGGGATTAAAGCGTCATGCAAATGTTCAGGAAACTCCATGCGGAAATCCAGTCTATCGTCAAATCGTGTCTTCTGGATAATGACATAATTACGTACAATGGTGAGCTCTTTTTCAATCGTAATCAAAGGGTCTTTAAGACCGATCGAACTCCGAAACAAGTAGCCGAGAGCTTCTACCATTTCTGAGATTTTAGCTTGTTTGTTCATCTTCGCTAACCAATTGATCGACTCAAGTGTATTGTACAAAAAATGCGGATTGATCTGTGCCTGCAGTGCTTTAAGCTCGGTCTCTCTAATAATGAGCTGCTTCGCATAATTCTCATCGATAAGTTCTCTGATTCTGCGGATCATCATTTTAAAGGTTCTGTTAAGCTGACTTACCTCGTCCTGCGCAGTCTGCGAAACGACACCAAGCGACTGTTCCTCCAAATTATCCAGATCTCCCTTTTCAATTTGTTTCATATTTTTGGTCAGCTTTGAAATCGGGCGTACAATACTTCGGGCTAATCGATAGCCTAAGAGTAATCCAATGAGTAAGATGAGCGCGAATATGATGACAACCAATTTTTTTACAAAAGTAATATGTTTGAACATCTCATTGAAGGGGGTCGCATTGATATACATCCATTCCATATAAGATGATTTAGTCTTCGTTATAAAGTATGTTCCTTCTTCATACTTAGCCGTACGATAAAGTTCGGAACGTTCCGTTTCCGCTTTAAGCTCATTTGGCAGCAACATCGGAGTTTGGGGATAAACCGCTAGCCCTGAAGTGGCATCTGCAACAATCAACTGATCGCCATCCGAAGTGTTACTAGTGCTATCTGCAATAATACGATCAATCCGAATTCGAATGACTAACGTCCCTAAATCGTCCAGCGTAAAGGTTGATCCGGTGTAAGATTTAATCTGCCGAACAGCCAGGAGTGAATTCTTATTACCTTGGGGATACCACACAATACTACCGCTAGCTTCCTTAGCCAGAGGCTTTAATTGATCCTGAAGATCCTGTGATACACCTTCCCGATTCCCCGCAGTCATGGCACCGCCATTCGTATCCAACAACATCATGGAATAGACGTATTTCTCTGCTCCTGCAAAGGCAACCAACCTGTTTATGATTTTATTATGTAGGACCTGCCGCTCATACGGTTGAGGATCATCCTGCAACTGGCGAAGACATTCCTGAATTTGCTCATCAGAGACCACTGTAAAAGAAAGTTGTTCCAGCTCTCTTAAAGTACTCTCTATACTGATAGATGACATCCCCAGCACTTCAGATGCCTTTTCATAGATTTGCTTGTCATAAATTCGATAAACATACTGCAGGACGGTTAAAGAGAACAGAAAGGACAGCAGCAGCAAAAATGAAATGATCAATATCATTTTATTAAAAATACCCGAACTCCTGTAAGCGCTAACATTCCTCCAAAACATAAGCATCCTCCAATTCACTCTAAAGCCTTATTATGGTATTTAATATTTATCGTCACTATAACCTATCATAAATGATATTGAATCATTTGGGAAAACTTACAACAAAAAGGACTTAAAGTGAAATCCAGAGTCAGAATTCACTTTAAGCCCTTATCCTGAGCCTAAGACACTCCTATAGAAGACTATCCAAGCATCATTCGATCATCCGCCAGTTTATGACCACTGATGGTCTCAAATTCTCCAAGCAGGCGTTCTACCGTAAGATCCTTTTTCCTTGTTTCATCAAAATCTAGGATAATACGGCCCTTATCCATCATGATAAGACGATTGCCAAGACGTATAGCCTGTTCCATGTTATGGGTAACCATAAGCGTAGTCAGCTTCATCTCACGGACGATAGACTCTGTCAGTTTAGTAATCAGCTCCGCTCGTGAAGGATCAAGTGCCGCTGTATGTTCGTCTAATAACAAGATTTGCGGCTGGGTAAAGGTTGCCATTAGCAAACTCAGCGCTTGTCTCTCCCCACCAGATAATAATCCTACCTTAGCTCGCAGACGATTCTCAAGTCCGATCCCAAGACGGCTTAACTCCTCACGAAACATCGTCCGTCTCGCTGCATTTACACCAAACGATAATCCTCTACTCTTCCCTCTTTTAAAAGCCATCGCTAAATTTTCTTCAATCGTCATCCGTGGAGCCGTACCTGCCATCGGGTCCTGAAAAACCCGTCCGATCCAGCGACTGCGCTGATATTCTGCTAAATGGCTAATCGAATTCCCTTCAATACTCGCTGAACCAAGATCCGGCTTCATCACACCAGAAATAATGTTCATTAGTGTCGACTTACCAGCACCGTTACTTCCAATAATGGTGACAAAGTCACCGGGAAGAAGCTCCAAATCAATGCCAAGTAGCGCGATCTTCTCATCCGGTGTCCCAGGATTAAACAGCTTAGATACGTTATCCAGTTTAAGCATCGATGGTGCCTCCTCTCTTGCTGCTAAGCGCTTGTTCAGCTAATTCAAGCGAACGTTTACGCGCCATATTCTTCTGCTTCAAGAAACGCTGAATCGATGGGAATATAAGTGCGAAAATAACGATAATTGCCGTAATCAGCTTAAGATCCGAAGGTCTCAACCATGGTACATACAAGGCTAGTGCAACTACGATTCGGTAAACAATAGAACCCAGAACAACTGCCAACGTCGCACGGAATACATTTCCAGCACCGAAAATGGCTTCACCAATGATTACCGAAGCTAAGCCGATAACAATCATCCCTATACCCATGGAGGAATCCGCAAAAGTAGAATACTGAGTGATCAATGCACCTGAAAGTGCCACCATTCCGTTGGATAAGCTGACGCCGAGAATGGTCGTATTATCTGTGTTTACACCCAGACTACGGATCATTCTTGCATTATCTCCGGTAGCCCTTAAAGCAAGCCCAAGATCTGTACGCAAGAATAAATCCATTAGAATTTTCACAAATAAAACAACAAAAGGAAGAACAAGAAGTGGATTGATGGACGTGAACAACGTGGTATCACCCATTAGTGACCAGTTAGGCTTACCGCCAAAAATTCTCAGATTGATGGAATAAAGTGCGATCATCATTAGAATACCGGATAACAATCCATTAATCTTGCCCTTCGTATGTAATAGACCCGTACACATTCCTGCCAGCATCCCACCTGCAATAGCAGCAAGCGTGGCTAACCAGGGAGCATAACCATTGGTAATCATAACGGCAGCAATTGCACCGCCAGTAGTAAAGCTTCCATCTACAGTCAAATCAGGAAAATCCAAAATGCGAAAAGTAATATACACCCCTAAAGCCATAAATGCATAGAGCAATCCCATCTCCACAGCCCCGAGCATTGAATCATACATAGAAGTCTTCTCCCTTCAAGCGTCAAGGGGCGCCCTTATGGAAACGCCCCTATATAATGTCTTATTGAATAATATTGTTAGCTTGATCGGCAACTTCTTTTTTCATCGCATCCGTCACTTCTATCCCTTGTGCGGCAGCGGCTTTAAGGTTAAGGATAAGATCGAGCTTTTCTTGCATCGTTACTTTCATATCTGCTGGCTTTTTACCATTCTTCAGAATGTCCACTGCCATTTGTCCAACTTGGTATCCATGATCGAAATATTTGAACCCAACGGTTGCAAATGCGCCTTTTTCAACGGTATCCCGGTCACTGGAGAAGAACGGAATTTTCTTATCATTAGCCGTTTGAATGATCGTATCCACAGCACTCACAACTGTGTTATCCAAAGTAATATAGAATGCATCTACACGACCAGCAAGTGATTCAGCAGCTTGCTTCACTTCAGAAGTATTCGTGATGGCTGCTTTCACAAGCTCAATGCCATGTTTATCCAGCTCTTTCTTAGCAATATCCGCCATAATTACAGCATTCGGTTCACCTTCATTGATAACAATGCCCAGCTTCTTCACATTAGGAAATTGAGTAGCAATAAATTGCATTAATCGATTGATAGCTTCAGGATTCGTGTCAGATACACCAGAAACATTTCCCCCAGGATGCTCTAGATCAGTAACGATCTTTGCATCGATTGGATCAGTCACAGCTGCGAACAGAATCGGAGTATCCTTACTTGACTTACTAAGTGCTTGAACAACAGATTGAGCAGAAGGTGTCGCAATAGCTACTACCAAATCGTTGGTGTCTCCAGCAATCTTCTGAGCAATGGTCAAGTTATTCGCTGGGTCAGCTTGAGCATTCTCAAGGTCAACCTTCAGGTTTTCTCCTTCAACAAGCCCCGCATCCTTTAAAGCAGCAAGAATACCTTCGCGTGTAGCATCAAGTGATGGATGTTCTACGTATTGCGAAATTGCGATTTTGTACGTTTTGGAATCAGCAGTTCCAGCATTCGTTGGCGCATTACCAGTGTTTGTTGCGTTGCCTGAGTTTACAGCGGCGTTATTGTTGCCACAGCCAGCAGCTACTAACATGAAGCATAAGCTTAAACCCATTAAAATGTTTTTCTTTTTCATTAAAGTACCCCATTTCATTAGATTATTAACGCGTGCATCAAAGTGAGCGACTCAGCATTATCACTTTTATCGATAAAAGCATTAAAGCATAAGCTTACACGTACCTCACAATAATGATGGAAATCTATTAAACCTATATTATATGGAGGTTGTTTATCCGTCAATCACTTATCCTACTTCCATAGATTACAAATTTTATAGCGCATAACTCACCAATATAGGAAGGACTTGGTTATGTCTTACAGTGATTGCCTTGGTCCTCATTACATAAAAAATAGCCCCCTGCACAAACTTAAACTACAGTTTGAACATGGAGCGTGTCATATGCCTAATAACCACAAAAAATTACTATCCACTGCTACTGTATTGCTCGCTGCCGTTTTATCAAGTACCGCATGCGGTTACTCTTCACAATCACAAAAGCCCAAGGTAAACGCTGTAACTCCCGATGGCATGCAAGCCTCAAGTTATTATGAAAAGTCCGCCATCACCGATGCTCAAGGAAAGTACTGGGTTCCACTCAAACCTGCGATCACTTCACTCGGCTATCGAATGAAAGATGATACTACTCATGGTGGATACACCAAAATTGGCTACAGTGATGTTATGTATATGCTGCGCCCTGGCTCTACTCAAGTCTTCTCCCTAGGTGAGAAAATCACACTACCGCAGGCACCTAGACGACAAGAAGGTCAAATCTATATCACACCGCTAGCGCTATCCAAATTTCTTCAAACAGAAGTGGGTTGGAATCCTCAGTCTGGTGAAATCAACATAGCCACACCGACCGACCATGAGGCTATTATAAAAACGCCATCTGCTAAATCACTAAATGAAGCTAAACCATTTCGCATTCAAAGTATTTCTGAAGCAGACAAGAAGGAATTAGTTACTTATGCCAAAAAATTCTTAGGCGTACCTTATGAATTCGGTACCGGGCCTTATGAAGAGACTAAGAAATTTGATTGTTCTTCTTTTACAAGGCATGTATTCAAACAATTCGGTGTAAACTTACCGCGTCTTGCCAAGGATCAAGATAATATAGGTTCTCGCGTACAACGCAATGCACTAGATGTCGGCGATCTTATATTCTTCACTGTCCCAGGTCGGTTTGAAAGTGATGCTATACCAGGGCATGTTGGTATTTACATTGGGGACGGCAAGTTCATTCACACCTGGGGTGATCCCGGCGTTCAGATCAGTGAACTCGACTCAGGGTATTGGAGCAACGTAATCCTGCATATGCAGCGCATTCTGTAACCACATTCGCTGACTAAAGGCACCTATAAAGAAGCCTGAATCCTCCGCTATGGAAGGGTTCAGGCTTCTTTGTTGCAGCATAAAGCGGTATTCTTAATCCCAGTTCTTGCCCTTGCCACTTAAACGTACAAACAGCTTTACAAACTCTACAATCACTATAATCGCCAGTGCTGCAGCAATTACAATTCCCCACTGTAACCCGCTTAAATGTGAGACACCAAACCAATCATTCAGTCCTGGGATGATGATCACCAGCACCAGCATAAGTGTTGAAATCAGTGATGCCCACAGCATATACCGATTGCTGAACCAGCCAATCTGGAACAACGATTTCGTATTGGATCTGACGTTAAATGCATGAGAAATTTGCAGTAATCCTAATGTGGCGAATGCCATCGTAACCGCAATTCCCTCATTGTAATGGGTATGTGCCCACTGGTATACAAACAGCGTAAGAGCAGCCTCTAATATACCCTGGTAGATGATCCCGATTCCCACGCCACCAGCAAAGATACTGCTACTGGCTTTGCGTGGTTTCTTGGACATCAAATCATCCCCCGCCTTCTCAAGCCCAAGAGCTAGTGCCGGTAGGGTATCGGTAACAAGATTAATCCATAGAATATGAATTGGCTCGAGGATACGCCAGCCGATCATGGTTGCAATGAATAGCGTGAGCACTTCCCCAAGATTGGCCGAGAGTAGGAACTGGATTGCTTTACGGATATTGCTGTAAACCTTCCGCCCTTCCTCAACAGCAACAACTATGGTCGTAAAGTTATCATCTGCTAGCACCATGTCTGAGACGCCCTTGGCTACATCCGTTCCTGTGATCCCCATCCCGACGCCGATATCTGATGATTTAAGCGCAGGAGCATCATTTACACCGTCACCCGTCATGGCAACAATTTTCCCTTTTTTCCTCCATGCCTTAACGATCCGAACTTTATGTTCAGGAGATACACGTGCATAAACCGAATAGTTAGTGACTTTCTCAGCAAATTCCTCTTCACTGAATTTATCCAGCTCACTGCCGGTCAATACGCCCGTCTCATCTTCGATAATACCTAATCTTTTAGCAATGGCCGCTGCAGTATCTCGATGATCTCCTGTAATCATTACAGGTCTAATCCCCGCTTTACGACAGATAGCTACCGCATCTCTTACTTCCTCTCTTGGAGGATCAATCATACCAACTAAACCGATAAATACAAGTTCTTTCTCCGTAGCTTCCGGTGAAAGGTTAGTCGGTAGCTGCTGTTCATCTCTGAAAGCAAATGCCAACACTCGCAGTGCATCATTCGCAAGCATTGTATTACATTCCATGATATGTCGTGAATGTTCATCCTTAAAAGGAACAATCTCTCCATCCACGTAGATATGGCTGCATTTGGACAAAAGCACATCTGGTGCACCTTTCGTTAACACACGATAACGTCCGTTCTCAACTTCATGAATCGTCGTCATCAGCTTGCGGTCCGAGTCAAATGGCAGTTCATTTTTACGTGGGAATTTCTTTTCTAAATCCCTTTTGTCAGTACCTATACTGAGCGCGTAGTCCACTAACGCTGTTTCCGTAGGATCCCCGATAATCGCTTTACCACTCTTAGTTTGTGGGTCCTTAGCTCCTTCATTCCCTCCAGGTTCTTCAGAGGAATTCCCTTCGTCAATGCTGGAATCATTACAAAGCGTCATAGCCTGAAGCAATAGTTCACCACCCGGTGTCCCTTCAAGACCTTCAGCAGCTTCTTTCGTAGTTCCATTGACATGCACTTTTTCGACAGTCATCTTGTTTAGAGTCAAAGTACCTGTCTTGTCAGAGCAAATAATTTCGGTGCTTCCGAGTGTCTCTACAGCGGGGAGTTTGCGAATAATCGCTTTTCGTTTAGCCATCCGCTGCACACCGAGTGCCAAGATAATCGTAACAATGGCTGGCAGCCCTTCAGGAATCGCTGCAACTGCAAGTGAGATCGAGGTGAGAAGCATATCCAGCAGCTCTCTACCCTCAAATATACCGACGGCAAAAATGACTACACAGACACCAAGAATAATAAAGGTGAAATATTTTCCTAGTTCATCCAGTTTCTTTTGCAGCGGTGTTACATCATTCTCTTCCTCCGAGATAAACCCAGCAATCCTGCCGACTTCAGTCTGCATTCCTGTAGCTGTGACTACACCAACAGCTCTACCGTAAGTTACATTGCTGCTCATATAAGCCATATTGGTGCGATCGCCGATAACAATATCTGTTCCCTCAAGCACACCTACCTTCTTTTCTGAAGGCAATGATTCTCCGGTTAATGCGGCTTCTTCCGTTTTCAATGAAGCAGCTTCTAATAGTCGAATATCCGCCGGAACTACATTTCCAGCTTCCAGCAATACGATATCCCCAGGTACAAGGTCTTCACTTTTAATTTCAGAGACCTGACCTCCACGTCGCACCCTGGCATGTGGAGAAGACATACTTTTCAGGGCATCTAGCGCCTGCTCTGCCTTATTTTCCTGAATAACGCCAAGTACCGCATTCAGGATGACTACTAACAAAATAATGACTGTATCTGTCCATTCTCCCAAAACCCCAGACAATACTGCCGCTACTAGCAAAATAAAGATCATTACATTTTTAAATTGTTCAATAAATTTCCCTAGCAGAGATTTGGTTTTTGCTTCTTGAAGTACGTTCTTCCCATACTGCTCCAGAAGTTTAGCGGCTTCACCGGAAGACAAACCATCTTTCCTTGTTTCCAGCCTTTTGAGCACTTCTTCCTCACTTAGTGTATGAAAAGGTACCTGCCCCTGCGATTTTGGATCCTTTGAGTTCAAGACAATAGCCTCCTTCCGGGATTGAGATTATGGTAAAACCTCTCATATGAGTCTTACCCAAAAAAGGCATAGTGATTCTAGAACGTTATGTACAATTTTAGAAATTAAGCCGTTCAGTCTCCTTGACTCGATCAAAGCTCTTGAATCTAGTCCCTTGATAAAGGAGTTCTCCTCGATCCCCTTCTACAATCAGACCGTAATCCTGATCTCTAACCTGCAATTCCAAACGTCCACCATCCTCAAACTCAAATGTCACATAATAGCTAGTATGTGCGCTCGATTCACCCGATCCACCCCATACCTCAGTCCTTTTCGTCACAGCTTTAGAGCTAGCTTTTATCAAGGGACTTGCGTTGTTGGACATCCAGCTTCTCACTGATTTATATATTATAAAAACGAAAATACCTAGAATTAACAAAGCAAATAATTTAAAAAATAGGGGCATCTCATGAATGAAATTCCCGAAAAAGCTTTGTTCATCAAAACCGTTAAAATCCTGCCATTCGCTCAAATTTATTCCTCCTGACTGATAGAAGATAATAAAAGTCTTCTTTTCTACGAAATACGTCATTATTCCCGTTCGGTTTCATGTTTTCATCGTTTTCAAATGAATTTTTTTCACAAAACCATTTGGAATCAAATGAAAAGGTATGGTATGCTTTTTATACTACATACGGTTGGGAGGTGTTATTTCGGTGCAATATATAGCGCGTTTGTCACTACATTGGTTTCTTCGTATAGTCCTAATTCTAGGAATGATGTTTTCTTTTCCGCCGGTTTGGTCTGGAGGATTACTCACTACGGAGCAAGAATCAACGACAACCGAAATTGAACGCTACGAGCGAAAGTTTATACCTCCCGTAAGGACGGCACCCCAAATAACTCCTCAAATAGGAGCCATCAAAATAACTGAACAGTGGGGAACTAAATCTATTGCAGTAGCTGCAATACTCCCTGCACTTTCTTTAGTATTCCGTCCTGTGATCTATAAATTTTTGCTTCGACTGCGGCTGTACCTGCTAAAATTCACTTCTCACTTTCTAATATCAATACGCCATGCGAAGTTCATCTCTGCCTTAAATGAATGTTAGCTGAAAGGCATTTAGAACTTCCATTGATAAATATTCGAAGAAAGTGAAATGATTATAAGACACCTAAATGTAGGTAACGAAAATGAATAAAGTTGTTTCCCCTGCTAAAGGAGGAAAAACATTGCAGACTAAGACAACACAACATAAACAACTACGTAAAAATTCAGTATTCCGAGTTCTAACCGTTATTGCAGGAGCACTACTTGCCGCAGTAGGATTAGAGTTATTTCTCATACCACATGGGCTTGTAGTTGGTGGAATCACAGGTTTATCGGCATTATTCGCTCATACCACTGAAATGCGGCTGGGATTGTTTCTTTTCCTATTCAATCTGCCTTTTATATTCATGTCTCGAAAGCAAGTGAATCTTCGCTTTGCTCTGTATACCGTTCTAGGATTGACTTGCTTGACCATCGCTTCTCTTGCTCTACACCGTTTTCCTGCAGTGATTAGTGATCCTTTACCTGCTGCTATGGCAGGTGGGATCTGTTTAGGACTTGGTATCGGTATATCTGTCCGATTCGGTGGTGTGAACAAACATGCAAGTGATCAAGGATATTCACTTCTGAGTGGTGGACCGCCAAAGTCAACCGAAGTCATCATCATGATTCTGAACTGTGCTATTTTACTTATAGCAGGCACACTATTTGGCTGGGAGCAAGCCATGTACTCCATTATTGCTTACTTATTGGCCTTCGAAGGTGTGAGATTCTCACTCCGAGGCTTGTCCGATTCACGCGCTGCATGGATTACCAGCAATCGTTGTAAGGATGTCCAGGAAGCGCTCGAAAACTCACTACATCGAGAAGTCGGCCTTGCTGAAGGCTCAGGGCAAAACGGAGAGCTTAGCACATTGTTTTGTCTCATCAACAAAATGGAGGAACATCAACTGCGGACCATCGTCCTTGATTGTGATCCCAACAGCCAAATTGTGCTCAAATCAGCTGCCAGTGATCAAAGATTGAGTAACCTGCCATCATAACTGACAATCAAGTGATGACCCCTCTTATTTACCCATTTCTTTCACTAGAACAGAGAATTTCTGCAAAAGTACAGGAATATCCTCAATTATCGCTCGTAAGCTTCTTCTGAGGCAAGAATTCCTGCAGATTTGCATAAATCAAAAATAGAAGCTGTCCCAAGTAGCATTCACTACTTTGGAGACAGCTTCTATTTTTTTGAGCTAGCACACTTTCCTAACGGAACATTCCCCATAAACGGATCAAGTGGAAGGTGTTGTTCGGATCAATTTTCTGAGCGATAATAAATTTCACAATTTGGTCTTCCTGCGTCGAGGTCAATTTCTCGTTCAGTACACCTGACGCATTCCGTACCAGCCTGCGAACAACCGCAGTGTCCTGTAATTCTTGTTTCGAGACGCCGTTAATCATATTTTTAATACGATCTTTGACAGTCGCGTTTTTCATCTTCAGCTTGATGCGTTCCACGAGCTGAGGGCTAATTCCGAATTGTTGATAACCCAAGTGTAGCACCTCCCGTCATATCCAATCTTTCACAGTATATGAGGCTTAGGTGCTGGATGTGCCTACTTAGTCAATTAATTCCCCTTGGAAAATTTGCTCGCCTTGTAAATAATGCCGAAGAGGTGCATATTCAGGAGATGTCCAGAACTTCTCATCCTTGAGCAGCTCTGCCACATCATCACGCGCCTGCTCCAGCACTTCAAAATCAGCGGTCATATCCGCCAAGCGGAACTCCGGTAACCCACTCTGCTTGGTTCCAAAAAAGTCACCTGGACCACGCAGCTCCAAATCTCTCCGCGAAATCTCAAATCCATCATCGGTGTCCGTCATGGCAGTCATTCGTTCACGCCCGATTTCAGATTTTGGATCAGCCACTAGTACACAATAAGAGGCATGCTGACCTCTACCAACCCGTCCACGAAGCTGGTGCAGCTGTGATAATCCGAACCGGTCTGCATCCATAATAATCATCAACGTGGCATTAGGAACGTCTACACCTACCTCTACAACCGTTGTGGATACTAAGAGTTGCAGTTCATTGTTGTAAAATGCTCGCATCACTTCATCTTTTTCAGCTGGAGACATCTTTCCATGCAAAAGCCCAACTTTATAGTTAGGAAAAGCTTGGCTCATCTGAATATGTAAATCTATAGCATTCTGTACATCCAATTTCTCCGATTCTTCAATGAGCGGACAGATCAGATAAGCCTGACGTCCCAGCTCTATTTCACGCTTAATGAGATTCAGGACACGATCCATGAGATCATGCTTGACCCAATAACTGGTTATAGGTACTCGACCTTTCGGTCTTTCCGACAGCGTGGATACATCCATGTCTCCAAAAACAGAGATCGCGAGTGTTCGTGGAATAGGCGTTGCAGTCATTGTAAGTACATCCGGATTGTATCCTTTACGCCGCAATACACCTCGTTGGTTGACACCAAACCGATGCTGCTCGTCCGTAACAACAAGACCCAGATCACGGAAAAATACATCCTCCTGAATCAATGCATGCGTCCCTACCACAATATCGAGCATCCCCATTTGTAGTGAAGCTAACAATTCTTTACGTTTCCGTCCAGTTACACTCCCTGTTAACAGACCAACCGTAATTCCAAACGGCTCAAACATCTTCGTAAGTGAACGCATATGCTGCTCTGCTAAAATCTCAGTGGGCACCATAAGCGCACCCTGAAAACCAGATCGCACGGTAGCAAAAAGCGCGACGGCAGCTAGTACCGTTTTGCCGGAACCGACATCACCTTGAAGCAGCCGATTCATACAATAGGGCGATCGCAGGTCATGTAAAATCTCCAGTTCCACTCGTTTCTGAGCATCTGTAAGCTCAAAAGGCAAGCTGCGAACAAACTGACGAACGGTTGCGTTATCCACAGTATGAACTACACCATCCATCCTACCGCGATTGAGCACCCGGAATGCCTGCATCTTCAGTTGGAACAGAAACAACTCCTCATACACCATCCTGCGGCGTCCCTGCTGCCCTTCACGCGTATCCTCTGGCCTATGAATGGTAGCAATCGCCCGTTTGCGGGGCATAAAATCATATTGGCGCATAATAGAATGTGGCAATATCTCGGGAATTAGATCTCCATACTGTTGAAGCGCCTGATTAATACTTTTCCTGATCCACGACTGCGTGATCTTTCCACCGACGGAATAGACTGGCTGTAGTGTCCCTGTCTTCCCTTCCCCACGATCGGGAAATTCAAAATCCGTCACTGTAATTTGATTTCGCTTCTGATCCCATTTACCTGTGAGTACAATTTCTCTTCCCACAGTAAGCTGCTCACGCACATAATGACGATTAAACCATGTAGCTGTGAACATCCATGGCTCAGCAACCATTTTACAACTAAGTCGTGATTTACCTCCAAAACGCTGCAGCACAGGGATACCGATCACTTTAGCCTCTGTAGTCACTTTATCCCCATGTTTGGTTTCACTCAGCGAGCGCGGGCGATAATCCTCATAACGAAACGGATAATATTCTAACAAATCCTTTACTGTAAAGACGCCAAAGGCGTGAAGCTCGCTTTGCTTTTGAGCACTCACGCCAGTTATGTTTTTTACTTCAATTTGATTTAATGACAGTGTCATATTGATCCCTCATTTTGCAGGCCAAATGAATACAGCTAATGTACCGTTTCCGACATGACTGCCCACGACAGGGCCGACGTTCGTCAGCACTTTCTCTTCCAGTGTAAAATGTCCTGACAGCTCTTTCAGGAACTCTTCACCAGAAGACGGTTCAGCCGTATGACCCACGGCCACATTGATTTTGTCTACACCTTGAATATCCTTCTTAAATAATTCAATCATACGGGCAATAGCCTTCTTACGGCCTCTAACTTTCTCGACCGCATATATTATTCCTTCTGCATCAATAGAAAGGATCGGCTTAATATTAAGAAGCGTTCCCAGAATGGCCGAGGCCTTTCCGATTCTCCCGCCTTTTTGTAAATATTCAAGTGTATCTACCAAGAAGTAAAGCTTACGAGATTGGCGCAGACTTTCTACAGCTTCAAGAATCGCTTCGGGACTCTTATCTTCAGCAGCCAACCTGGCGGCTTCCACCACCATAAATCCAAAACCGTAAGAAGCGGAGAGAGAATCTACTACAGTGATCCCTTCTCCCTCTTCCTCCAACATCGATTTAGCCAATAGTGCTGATTGATACGTACCGCTTAGTCCAGAAGAAATATGAAACGAAAGGATAGGACTTCCCGGGGAACGTTCCAGAATATCTCGATACACATTCATGTATTCAACCGGTGAAGGTTGAGAAGTAGTCGGCAACTGTGACGAGCGGGGAAGTCGCTCATAGAACTGCTCCGGCGTCATATCCAGATTGTCCCGGAAAGCCTCTTCGCCGAACATCAAGGTCAAAGGGACGACCTCAATGCCATACGTTTCCGCCATTGCTGGCGGGATATCAGATGTGCTGTCGGTGACGATAATGGTACGATTCATGGATTATCTCCCCCATACTATAATTTTGCCAACTACGTAATTAGCAAGTTGCTTCTGAACTGTTATAGAACCCTCAGCATCTATCTATGGCTCTACGGAGAAAAGATAATAATAAAGGGGTTGGCCACCCTCATGAATCTCTACTTCCACATTCGGGTAAGTCTCTTCCAGCCAATCTCTTAAGGAATCTGTGACCTCAGAATCAGTTTCTGCTCCAATAAGGATCGTAACGATTTCATCGCCATTCTCAAGCATGTTGGACAGCAGGGCCTGACTTGCAGCTAACAGATCATCTGCGGCAGCGACAATTTTGGAATTTGAAATTCCGATAAATTGCCCGGATTTAATCTCCAGATCATCAAAACTTGTATCACGGACAGCATTTGTTACTTGTCCTGACTTGACCTGTGAGATTGCTTCTAGCATGTTCCCAGAATTAATTTCCACGGAATCCTCTTCTTGGAACGCAAAGGCTGCAGCGATTCCTTGAGGAATGCTTTTACTTGGAATAACCGTAATCTCACGTTCGCCCTCCAAGAGATCTTTAGCTTGCTGAGCGGCAAGAACAATATTGGAGTTATTCGGCAGAATATATACATGCTTCGCAGATATAGAAGAAATCGCGTTCACGAAATCCTCTGTACTAGGGTTCATAGTCTGACCTCCAGCTAGGACAACATCCACACCGAGACTTTTGAATATATCTGCAATCCCAGCCCCTGATGATACTGCGATGAATCCGTAAGGTGCCAAATCATCTGCTGGTGGTTCGGCTGGAGCTGATTGTACCCGGCTCTGTTCATCCGGCATATCAGCGAAAACATCTGGCATAGGTGCAATATCCATTCCTGCTGTTAGCAAGTCACGGTGTTGCTCACGCATATTGAGAATATGAATCTGCGTAATTTCCCCATAGAGGAGTGCCAGATTCAAAACTTCACCTGGAGCCTTGGAATGCACATGTACTTTAATGGTTTCATCATCCGAAATTACAATAATGGAATCTCCATTTACTGACAACGCTTTCCTAAAGGCTTCCTCATCAAAATCCGTTCTCACGTTACCGCCTAACTGGCGATTAATGAAGAACTCCATATCATATAGAAATTCTATGTCTTCTGTAGAAAGCTGTGATTGTGCAGAAGACTGTACAGAAGACAGTTCGCTTTCAGGTTTCTTTAACACCGGTACCGGTGTTGGCACGACTGGTGCCTGAGGTTGTCCTTTTACAGTTTCAGACACACCGGAGCTTCCGCTCGTCAGATGCTGGTGAAACCCTTCATAAATATAGACCAACCCTTGACCTCCAGAATCTACGACACCGACTTGCTTCAAGACAGGCAATTGTTCCGGTGTATAGGCTAAGGCTTCCTTTGCTTTGGCCAATACCTCTGTCATGAGCTCTGTAACATCTGTAGTTCGGCGAGCATAGTAGACAGCATGTCTCGCAGCCTCTTTAGCCACTGTAAGAATAGTTCCTTCTACAGGCTTCACAACTGCTTTATAGGCTGCGTCCACTCCGCTTTGCAGTGCAGCAGCAAATTGCTGTGTGTTTAGCTCATCATGCTGAGCTGCAGATCTGCTAAATCCTCTGAACAATTGAGATAAAATAACACCGGAGTTCCCCCGCGCGCCCATTAACAAGCCCTTAGAGAGTACACCTGCACATTGACCGACAGACATTGTATTATTTTTCTTCAATTCATTCGCACCTGCGGTCATCGTCAAATTCATGTTAGTTCCGGTATCTCCGTCTGGAACCGGAAAAACATTTAGGGAATTGACGTGTTCTGCATGCTGTTGCAGCTTATCCGCTCCAGCCAATACCATAGCGGTAAAATCTGTTCCGTTTATAGAACGCTTACTCAATTGAGAATTCCCCTTCCTAACTTCATGCCTAATCATTCTATGATTAACAGGACATAATGCACTAATTTACATTGTACTATAAGTATTAAAAGAAATAAATGTTTTTGAATCGGTTGACGTAGCAAAATTTGCTGTGATATTATAGATAAGTATTGTTTTATGCAGGTGTTAGGAATAAGGAGGTGTAATCTATGTCCCGCAAATGTGCAGTAACAGGCAAGAAACCGAGCAGCGGTAACAACGTGTCTCACGCCAATAACCGCAACCGTCGTACTTGGGGAGTTAACGTTCAGAAGGTCCGTATCCTCGTGAACGGTAAACCAAAACGCGTGTACGTCAGCACCCGTGCTTTGAAAGCCGGTAAAGTTGAACGCGTTTAGTCTTTTGCAATTTTAAAGACCGAGCGATCACTCATATGAAGCAAAAAGCACCCTTTACATTTGTAAGGTGCTTTTTTTCATGTTTTCTTTTCTGTTCCAAGCCCAAGATCAACTCTTCTGAAATGTGTTCAAAATCGCTTTAACAAAACCTCCCAAAAACCTTGGCAGCTTAAACGTGTAAAATTTCATGGTTTACCCTCCCATCAATTCATGCCGTACGCAGGAGACTTTCTTCTTGTTCTAACGGTAACGTACTGCAGTCCTCCCTGCCAAAACAAAAAAGGCTACATGAGATTTCTGCTCATGTAACCATATTTATGCGTCAAGGACTTGGCCTATACCTTTAGTCGTAATAGCCTATTTTTTTAACGAAGTGCCGCTTCCGCTGCTTCTCGAATTTCAAGGATCGCTGCAGCACGGTCACTCCGGCCAAAAACTGCATTTCCTGCAACCAAAACATCTGCCCCTGCACTAACAACCAATGGCGCAGTGGCTTCCGAAACACCACCATCGACTTCAATAAGTAAATCGGGATTAACTTCATTCGCCCATTCTCTAATTTGAGTAATTTTACGCAAAGTGTTAGGAATGAATGCTTGACCTCCAAAGCCAGGATTAACAGTCATCACGAGAACCATATCCACATCCTCAAGCACCTCACGCACCGCTGATGCCGGAGTGCCCGGATTAATAGCTACTCCTGCCTTAAGACCCAATTCCTTGATCTGATGCACCACACGGTGTAAATGAACGCAAGCCTCAGCGTGCACAGTAATCACACTAGCGCCTGCAGCAGCAAAATCAGAAATATAACGTTCTGGAGACTCAATCATTAAGTGAACGTCTAGTGGAAGTTTGGTATGTAACGAGACTGCTTTTACGATTGGTGGACCAAGCGTTATATTCGGCACAAAATGCCCGTCCATTACATCCACATGGATCCAATCTCCACCACTGACCTCAGCTTCTGCAACTTCTGAACCTAAACTCGCGAAATCGGCAGACAATATAGATGGTGCTATTCGTATCATAACTTAGTACCTCCGCTTTTTATCTTTCATTTCATTAAAAAATAATTTGTAATGTTCATACCGGCTATCAGCAATAGTTCCGGCCTTCCATGCCTCGATAACTCGGCAGCCTGGTTCATGCTGATGACTACAACCACGGAATTTACAATCCCCAGCATAGTTTGCGAATTCACGGAAACAAGTAGAGAGCTCTTCAACCCCAAGCTCAAGAAAATCAAGCTGACTAAAACCAGGGGTATCCGCTACAAATCCCCCCCCGCCAATATCCATCAATTCTACATGGCGAGTAGTATGACGACCACGGCCCAGACGTAAGCTGATCTCACCTGTCTCCAGTTTAAGTCCTGGCACAATACGATTCAATAAGGTCGACTTTCCTACCCCAGATTGTCCGGCAAATACACTGATGCCACCCGTAAGCCGCTCTCTTAGTTCATCACTGCCAGCTCCTGTAATTGAGCTTGTAACCATCACTTCATAACCAATATCTTCATAGAGCTCTTTAACATACTTAGTGGCTTCACCATTATCATTAGCCAAATCCTGTTTGGTCAGAACTATTAAGGGTTCCAGTCCCGAGTGTTCAATATGAACCAGGAACTTGTCCAATAGATTCAGGTTCATATCAGGTTCCCGCACAGAAAATAGTAGAACGGCAAGGCTTACATTCGCTACAGGTGGACGAATTAACTCAGATTCTCTAGGGAGAAGCTCATCCACCATCCCTTCACCATGCTCAGTCAGCATATACATCACACGGTCTCCTACAAGAGGAGCGATCCCCTTTTTCTTAAGTATGCCTCGGCCTCTGCATTGAACTGAATCTTCCTCTGTTGCAATTAATCCTTCACGAAGCGGTTTTACGTAATAATATCCGCTTAACGCCTTTACTATTATTCCTTCAGGCATACATAGTGAGCCTTCCTCTCCTGATTTTGCGAAAATGACCCAAGTTTGAAAATCCCCCGGGTCACTTCGCTGCCACAACTATTCATGTACTTCTACCCTGATTAGTTATCGCTTTTATCTTTAGATTTGTCTTTGTTTTTATTATTATGCTTGTCATCATTTTTATTACTGTTCTTGTTGTTACCACTATTGCTCGATTCATTATTCACCGAATTGTTAGTAAGGAATCCCGTCTGATTGACTGATCCAGTATTATTAGACCCATCGTTGTCTGAACTTGGAGGCAGAATCTCAGGTTCAATGGTCGGTTCAGCAGTAGGTGTAGGATCTGTCGGTGTCTGAGTCGGCTGCGGAGTCGGAACCGTCGGTGGTTCAGGTTCTTGCACCGTGCCATTCTTCGCATCAATATATGGGATCACATAAGTGTCTAACAGCACACCATCTCGGGTAACAATAACAGAGCCATCTTTATTCGGAGCAAGCACTAGATTAACGGACAGCACTTGGCTCTTTCCAATGGTACGCGTTCCCCAATCTTGTTTCTCACCATTATTGCGCGCATCAACGAACTCAATTCGAATCTTGCTCTTCTTTCCATCCTGTGCAGGAGCTACTGGTACATTAAAGGTATAATTCAGGGCTTCAGGTGGATAACCTGTACTTAAGTAAATCGTAATCGCTGTTCCAGGTGGAACAGAGGTACCTTTCTCAAAAGCCCAAGTTTTCGTTACCTTGCCTTCATCAACTGTGAAGCTGGATTCTTCCTTTACATCTCCTAGCACCAGCTTGTATTGTTCCAAAAGCGCCTTAGCTTCACTCTCCGTCTTACCGATGAGGTCTGGCATCGTGACACTTTCTTCCCCTTTGCTAACGTAGAGGGTGACTGAAACCGTCTCAGGATCAAACTCGCTTTCAAAGGCCGGATCTGATTTTATAACCTTACCCACCGCCGTATTTTCATCGAAGAGAGGTTCATTCTTAATTTGATTCTGGGGTACACCCTTTGCCATCAGCGCTTTAACCGCTTCGTCGAAAGTGTAATTCGTTACATCTGGCATCTTAGTTAATGGTTTTGCCGTATTCACAGTTAGAATTAGGGAGGCTCCCTTTTTCACTTTGGCGTCCTTTTCCCTACTTTGCTTCATAACCACATTCTCTTCGAAATTCGGACTGTAGTCATACAGTATAGGATCAGCAACCTCAAGCCCCAAATCCTCAAGTTCAGTCTTGGCTTGTTCCAGCTGTTTACCGACCACGTATGGCACCGATACCTCCGGAACAACTAATTGGGATTTAACGTACCACACGAGACTGGCCATGGCCAGCAATAACACTAAAGTTAGGCCAATCCATATCGCAGGCTTAGTCCATTGTTTTTTACCTTTTTTCACAGGTACCGGATCGTCATCGTCGTCTTCATCAGTATCCATCCGGTCGTGGCGATGATTACGATTGCCATTACTTCTTTGGATCGGTTTAATCGCTGGTATTACCCGCGTTCGATCCTCGTCTTCCTCATCGTTAAAAAGAACTTTTGCTTCACTACGCCGCTCAGGCAGCAAGCAGGTTTCTAAATCCTGCAGCATTTGCTTTGCAGACTGATAGCGCTCTTCCGGATTTTTACGCATCGATCTTAGAATTACATTCTCAACGCTTTGCGGAATAAGTGGGTTCAAGAGCCTTGGTTCTTCAAACTCTTCTTGCAGATGTTTTAGAGCTACGCTAATCGGACTCTCCCCTAAGAATGGAAGACTTCCGGTAAGCATTTGATAGAGTACAATCCCTAATGAATACAGGTCGGATTTCTCTCCTGTTGAGACACCTTTAGCATGCTCTGGTGAGAAATAATGAACGGAACCTACTACAGAGCCTGTCTGAGTAATGGTAGTAGATGTTACCGCACGAGCAATACCGAAATCCGTCACCTTCACCCGGCCATTGCGCCCGATCAATATATTATGTGGTTTAATATCCCGATGAATAATTTGATTCTGATGAGCGTGATCAAGTGCATCACAGATTTGTGAAGCGATCCTTACGGACTCGTCAACCTGTAATGGCGCTCGTTCTTTTATAATTTCATTAAGATTCTTGCCTTCAATATATTCCATAACAATATAATGAATTTCGTCTTCTTGCCCTACATCGTAAATACTAACCACATTCGGATGAGACAAAGATGCAGCTGATTGCGCCTCACGCCTAAAACGGCGGATAAATTCCTCGTCATGAACAAATTGATTACGCAATACTTTTATGGCGACGTTTCGGTTTAAAAGAATGTCATGTGCTCTATAGACGAGCGCCATTCCACCTCCGCCGATCCGTTCGATGACTTGGTAACGGCCGCCCAGTTCGTGACCGATCATCAATCCCACTCCTTTGTTTCGGGCACAGCGGCCTCTCCATGATGTTCTAACAAAGCGACGCTAATATTATCGCCGCCGCCAGCAAGCAGTGCCAACTGAAGTAAGCGGTCCGCTCTTTCCTCTAACGGTATCTCATGTATTCCCGCTACCTTGCCCAAATGCTCATTGTTAACAAAATTACTTAAACCATCACTGCACAGAAGCAAAAGTTCCCCAGGTAGCAGGGTAACAGGGGCTAAATCAACCAGCACCTCAGCATCTGTTCCAAGTGCTCTCGTCAGCACATTCCGTCTAGGATGATTATCTAATTCCTCCACACTGATCTGACCGTTCTTGAACAGCTCATTGACTAGCGTGTGATCTTCGGTTAATTGAACTGCTGCACTGTCCTTTATTAAATAGGCTCTGCTGTCTCCGATATGGCCAATATATCCGTTTGAACCATTCATCAGGGCAGCAACGACTGTAGTACCCATATTGTGGTACTTATCGTCGCTGGAAGCCTCCTTGAAGACAGTGCTGTTAGCTTCCAAAATAGCAGCTGATAACGCATCACGCAGTGCTTCGTCCTGAAGCTCAGGCAGGAGCCCGTCCAGGGTATTCCTCATCGTCTCCAAAGCAAGCCTGCTCGCGGTTTCACCAGCCTGATGTCCACCCATCCCATCGGCAATTATGCCGAGTGTATAACCGTGGCGCGTCGCGCCGATCCAGACCGAATCCTCATTGACAGAGCGCACTCGGCCAATATCGCTGGCATGAACTGTTCTGATCAAATATCCTCACCCCAACTCCATATGTTTGGCACGCAGCTGTCCGCATGCGGCCGCGATATCATGGCCTTGCTCACGGCGAATGGTAACATTCACGCCGTTGTCAGCCAAAATACGTTGAAACTCAAAGATATCATTGCGTGAAGTACGTACATATTTCCGCTCTGGCACGTGGTTTACTGGAATTAAATTGACGTGGCACAGCATGTTCTTAAGCACGCCTGCTAATTCCTCAGCATGCTCCGGCTGATCATTCACCCCGCCGATGAGTGCATACTCAAAGCTGACCCGTCGACCCGTCTTAGCTTGATAATAACGTAAAGATTCAATCACATCATCAAACGGAAAGCGGCGGTTAACTGGCATTAGCTTCGAACGCAGTTTGTCGTTAGGTGCATGAATCGAAATCGCTAAATTTATTTGTGTATCTTCTTCTGCAAATTTATAAATGCTCGGCACAATCCCGCTAGTGGAAACAGTAATATGCCGTTGTCCGATATTTAGACCTTTCTCATGAATCATAAGACGTAAGAATCTCATAGTTGCATCATAGTTCTCAAACGGCTCACCAGTACCCATGATAACAATACTGCTGACACGTTCACCCCGCTCATCCAAGATCTGTTGAGAGCGTACAACCTGAGCTACAATTTCACCTGCGGTCAAATCACGTTTTAATCCACCAAGCGTGGAGGCGCAGAAAGTACAGCCGATTCGGCAGCCTACTTGAGTAGTTACACAAACGCTATTTCCATAATTATGTTTCATGATAACTGTTTCGATCGCATGATCATCATGCAATCCAAACAGAAATTTTACTGTTCCATCTTTGGATTCCATTTTAGTAATCTCAGTAAGTGCTGCAATGGAGAATTGCTCGTTCAGCTTCTGACGAAGTCCTTTAGACAAATTGCTCATGGATTCGAAGTCACTTACACGTTTTACATACAACCAATCAAAAATCTGTCCACCACGAAAAGCAGGCTCACCGTTATCTTTCGCCCACTGCTGTAACTCTTCTAAAGAAAAATCATATATTAAAGGTTTCATTATTATTAGCACCTGTTCTTTCATAAGGATATGCGTATTATTTCTCATTCTTCCTATTTTAACACAAATTTCAGAGACGGTAAAAGAAATAGCCCGCCGTACGTTAGCCCGGCGGGCGGAAGATACAACAATTGTCAGTAAATCTGCTATATTACAAGACTCTTTGAAGCTTGGAGATATAGAACCCGTCACTGCCATAATGGTGCGGTAATATCTGAATTCCCTCACCTTCAGCCAGCGCAGTACCTTCCAATCTGTCCCACAACGGGGAAGCAAATGTTATAGAAGTGAACTCAGGATTTTGTTTCAAAAAGGAAGCTACTACTTCACTATTTTCCGCTTGTTCAGTCGTACAGGTACTATAAACTAGAACACCACCTGGTTTCAACAGTTTAGAGACTGATTGCAGTAATTGACCCTGCAGTGACGCTACACTGACAACATCCTCAGGCTGCTTACGCCATTTGAGATCTGGCTTACGGCGGATGACGCCAAGCCCAGAGCAAGGCGCATCCAATAGAATTCTGTCGAAGGAATAATGCTCAAGTGTATGCTCCAGCTCCAGTGCATCTGCACTGCCTGTTACTACGCTTTCGAGGCCTAACCGTGCAGCTTGATCCGAGATAAGCTTAGCTTTATGCGGATGCAAATCGTTAGCGAGAACAGATCCTTCATCTTTCATCAGCTCGCCCATATGGGCTGTTTTGCCCCCAGGCGCGGCGCAGCAATCAAGCACTCTCATTCCAGGCTCAGGTGCAACAGCTTCAGCTACAAGCATGGAGCTCTCATCCTGAATAGATAAATATCCATCCCGATACCAGGATGAAAGAGCAAGATTCCCGCCGCCTTTTACAACAATACCATAAGGACTTACATCAGAAGCAGAAGCTTGCAGACCTTGTTCAATCATCTGACTCAACAGCGCTTCACGGCTGATCATCGTAGTATTTACGCGTACACTGACAGCGGGTGGCTCATTGTTAGCAGCGCAAATAGCTTCCGCAGCGTCAACACCATACTCGGTAATCCAGCGCTTCACTAACCATATAGGATGGGAATACTGAATAGATATCCGCTTCGCAGGACTCAATCCATCAGGTATTACCGGCAGATCTCCAGCGCGCAGCACACTACGAAGCACGCCATTAACCATACCCGAAATTCCTTGATGGCCCTTTTTCTTAGCTATATTAACAGCCTCGTTTACAGCTGCATGAGAGGGTATGCGATCCAGGTACATAATTTGATATAAACTTAGACGCAGTAAGTTACGCACCCAGGGCTGCAATTTAGCGGTCCCTTTGCTAACAAATTCCTCGAGCACATAATCAAGTGTATTCATCCGAGAGATGGTACCATAGACAAGCTCTGTAACTAATCCAGCATCTTCCCTGCTGAGTGCAGACTTCTGCAGACTGCTGTTCAGCAATAAGTTACTGTAAGCCCCTTGCTGTTCGACCTTAACCAGGATATCGAGTGCGATATCGCGGGCAGAAGCTGTAACAGCTTTACCTTTATTTCCCGTGCCGCCCTTATTACCACCCGCGCTCAACCTAGCACCGTCCCTGGTTTCATGACACCGCCACGGCTAAAGTCCGCAGCGCTCATCGCTTTTTTACCAGCAGGTTGAACCGTAGTTAGCAGCAGACTTCCGTCTCCAGTCTTAACCTCGACACCCTGTTCAGAGACCGAAAGTACCGTTCCTGGCACAGTATCCGTTGATTTCTGCTCAGCAGGAATTTTTGAAGCCCATACTTTGAAGGTCTCTCCATTCCAAAGCGTAAACGCACCGGAAAAAGGTACTAATCCACGAATTCGATTATAGTTATCACGTGAGCCAGCGTTCCAATCCAAACGCTCATCCTCACGATTCAGGTTAGGAGCAAAGGTCGCTTGACTGTCGTCTTGCGGAGTCGCGTGAACAAGGCCGTTTACTAATCGCGGCATTTCAGACTTCAAGAGATCACGTCCAGCAAGACTAAGCTTCTCGAACATCGTGCCGGAAGTATCCTCATCCTCGATAGCCACCTCGACGCGCGAGATCATATCTCCAGTGTCAAGTCCTTCAGCCATATACATCAAGGTAACACCGGTAACTTTCTCACCGTTAATGATGCTGCGTTGAATCGGTGCGCCACCCCGGTATTTAGGAAGCAGTGAACCATGAACATTCACACAACCATTACGCGGCAAATCCAATACAGCTTTCGGCAAAATCTGACCATATGCAGCGGTCACAATTAGATCAGGCTCATATGCAGCTAGCTCTGCGACAGCCTCAGGCTTGCGCATCCGTTCAGGCTGGAGCACAGGTAAACCTAGAGATAATGCGGCTTCCTTAACTGGTGAAGGAGCCAATATCTTTTTACGTCCTTGCGGTCGATCTGGTTGGGTGACGACGGCTACAACTTCATAGCCCTCATCCATCAGCATTTGCAAGCTTGGCACCGCAAAGGCTGGGGTTCCCATGAATACAATCTTCATATTCTCACTCCTCAGTCTCGCTCAGTTCAGCTGTCATCTCATATACTTTTTCTGCGATATCCGTAAACAATACTCCGTTCAGATGGTCAATCTCATGTTGAAAAGCCCGAGCAAGTAAACCACTGCCGGTAATGGTAATTTCTTTTCCCTCACGGTTAAGACCACGTACGGTAACTGTCTCTGCACGGCGTACATCACCATTCAATCCAGGAATACTAAGACATCCTTCAGGTCCAAGCTGTTCGCCTTCTGTACCGATGATTTCCGGATTAATCATTTTGATCAGCCCGTGCTCTTCATCTGCATCTACCACAATTAGGCGCTTCAAAATACCAACTTGCGGAGCCGCCAGCCCTACACCTTCAGCGTCATACATCGTATCAGCCATATCATCTAACAATTTCTTCACATTAGGTGTAACTACAGTTACTTCTTTTGCTATTTTGTGCAACACTTCATCCGGTTCCTTAACGATCATACGAATCGCCATTACAAACACCTTCCCGTTCTGTACATCTCTATATTTAGAGTTTATTGATCTAGCTCTTTTTTTACATTGTAACATGATAACGATTTACATCAACATTTGCGGATCAACATCAATGCTGATCTGGAGCCCTGTATCCCGTACAGAATCCTCCAACTCCTCAGCCACTTGCCGAACAAGCCCTATCACATCGATGGCGCCGCGCCATTTTATCATACATTGGAATCTATATCTACCCTTTAAGCGAGGGATTGGAGAAGCTACAGGACCTAACAGATCTAGTACATCCGTAGTTAGCTTATCTAGACTCCCATACCATCTTAGATTTCTAGCCTTCCCCTGCAGATTCATAGCGTAATTCTCTGCCATCCGGAGGAGTAGCGGTAACTGCTCATGAGATAATGTAACGAGTATTAGTCTGCAATAAGGCGGATAATGTAGCCCTCTGCGATGCTTCAACTCTTCCCTTACAAAAGAGAGATAGTCATGCCCGCTAGCATGAATAATAGAATAATGCTCCGGTGTATAAGACTGAACAACTACCTCACCCGGTAGCTGATGCCGACCCGCTCTTCCCGCAACTTGTGTAAGCAATTGGAATGTCTTCTCCGCTGCTCGAAAATCGGGCAAGTTCAACGCGGAGTCTGCTGTAATTACACCTACTAGAGTTACGTCAGGAAAATCCAACCCCTTCGCTACCATCTGAGTACCCAGCAGAACATCCGCTTTTTTGTCTCTGAATTGATTCAGCAGCTTCTCATGAGAACCCTTTTCAGTCGTTGTATCCACATCCATACGAATCACCCGTATTCCCGGGAACAACTTACCAAGCTCTTCTTCCACTCGCTGCGTCCCCGTTCCGAAGAAGCGGATATGCTCACTTCCACACTCTGGACAAAGTTTCGGTGCTGGCTCTGCATGACCACAATAATGACAACGCAAATTGTCACTACGGCTGTGGTACGTCAACGAAATATCACACTCTGGGCAGCCTGCTACATAACCACAACTCCGGCACATGACAAACGTTGAGAAACCTCTACGGTTAAGCAATAACACTGTCTGTTCTCCACGTTCCAGCCTTTCAGCCAATGCAGAATGAAGCTTCCGACTGAACATGGAGCGGTTCCCTTCTTTGAGCTCTTCCCGCATATCCACAACATTTACCTTGGGCAGCTCGTTGCCAAGCGCGCGCGTAGGCATCTCAAGAAGTACTGGTGAAAAATGAATATCACTCTGCGCTCTAGCAGCATGATAGCTTTCTAACGAAGGCGTGGCGGAGCCTAAAATCACGGCTGCCCCACACTGTTCGGCTCTGCGAATCGCAGCGTCACGAGCATGATATTTCGGATTTTCTTCCTGCTTATAGGAGGTCTCATGCTCCTCATCCATAATAATCAAACCTAGATTAGAGAACGGTGCAAACACCGCCGACCGGGCGCCAACGGCAACCGTAGCTTTTCCTTCACGGATTTTCCGCCACTCATCATAACGCTCACCGACAGATAATCGGCTATGCATTACCGCCACACCACTCCCGAACCGCCCTTTAAAACGCTCCACCATCTGTGGTGTTAATGCGATTTCCGGGACGAGAACGACGGCCTGTCTCCCCTGATCCATACAACGTTTGATGCATTGCAAATAGATCTCAGTTTTACCGCTCCCTGTAACGCCATGTAACAGAAATACTTCATGCATCTGTTCTTCTAGCGTTCGTGAAATACGATTGTATACAACCTCTTGCTCTGCTGTAAGTGGCAGAGGCGTAGTAGGCTTAAAATCACGTCCTTGATAAGGGTCGCGATAGACTTCAATTTCACTGATTTCGATAAAGCCTTTTTCCTCTAACCCCTTCACGGTACTTGCCGTGACTTGAAGCGCTGATAAGACTTCCTTAAGCGCCATGGGGAGTGTGGCTTCCCTTTCGATCAGAAAGCTTAGTACTTCCTTCTGTCGCGCCGATTTTTTCGGGAATTTGTTCAACGCTTCACGAGCAGCCGTAATTCCTATTGCAAGATCTACCGCTTTCAGTTTCTTCTTGCCCATCTTATCTTTGATCGATTGGCTCTCTACAAGCACTCCACGCCTTAGCATGAACTTCACCGTCTCCGCAGCCTCTGGAAATGCACGGGTAAGTTGCTTCATGGATACTTCGCCATTACGTCCAATAAATTCAGTAATTAGTCGTTCCTCATTCCCTGTATCGACAAACATAGGGAATAATTCATCATCCGGAAAGGCTGTCTCTTCCTCCACATCTCCCAGCGAGATCAGTCGTTCTGCCTTCCCCTTTAGAGCGGTAGGCAGCATCGCCTGCAGGGCTGATATTCGTCTGCATGCATATCTTTTACTCATCCAGTCTGCTAGCTCAACTAATTCAGGAGATAAAGGCGGAAGCAAATCCAGCACTTCTTGAATAGGCTTAAGACCCGGATTCACTAGTGTTTCTCCTGACTCCAGTGAAACGACAAAACCTTGCACTGTGCGGTGTCCGAACGGGACCGCTACCCGGCTGCCCACTTCAATCCATAACTTTAGTGATTCAGGAATACTATAATCAAATGGCCGGTCAGTGCTGCGTACAGGCACATCCACAATGACCTTGGCAATATCCATTATAATGAAGCTCCAGTAATTCGCTCTGCCACGAGTGTCAGCAAACGACGAGCAACCTCATCTTTGGACAATTGTGGCAATTCGAGCACCAATCCATCTACATCGTATATCGATACAATATTCGTATCCGATCCGAATCCGGCTCCTGCAGCCGCTACATTGTTCGCAACAATGAGATCGCAGTTTTTACGGACCAGCTTGTCCTTTGCATAAAATTCTGTATTTCCTGTCTCCGCAGCAAAGCCGATCAAGAACTGCTTATCCTTACTCTTACCTAACGTTTCCAAGATATCCGTTGTTTTTATAAGCTCAAGAGTTAGCGTATCTCCATTTTTTTTAATTTTGGATGTTTCACTATGCTTAGGTCGATAATCTGATACAGCCGCCGCCTTGATCATAATGTCGCAGTTGTCCCACAGCGCAGTAACCGCATCATACATCTCTTGTGCGGATTGAACACGAATAACGGAAAGATCCGGGTCTTGAGGAGGTTCTTCATCTGTTCGAGCAGCAATTAAAGTAACCTCAGCCCCCATAGCACGTGCAGCACGCGCCAAAGCAAAACCCATTTTACCGGAGGAATCATTGGAGATATAGCGTACCGGATCAATCCGTTCTACTGTACCTCCTGCTGTGATGACGATCTTTTTACCCTTAAGAGGTTTAGACTTCACACTTTCTTGCAGCGCAAAAAACTCCTCAACATGACTTACAATCGTCTCCGGCTCCTCTAAACGACCTTTACCCACGTAACCACATGCCAGCAAACCTTCCCCTGGCTCAATAAACTGAATTCCTCGTTTAGCAAGGGTATCCAAATTGCTTAGTACAGCGGGATGCTGATACATATGGACATTCATAGCCGGTGCCACCATTATAGGTGCAGTAGTAGCGAGTAACGTAGTGGATAACATATCATCCGCAATGCCATGCGCCATTTTAGCAATAATATTCGCAGTTGCAGGTGCTACTATTACAAGATCGGCTGAATCAGCCAAATCAATATGTGAGATAGAGGATGGATCCCGTTCCTGGAATGTATCGCTGTATACTCGTTGCTTCGACAGTGACTGTAGAGTTAATTCTGTAATGAACTGCTTTGCCGAAGCTGTCATAATGACATGAACTTCAGCTCCTTTTTGGACAAGCTTACTGGTCAGGGCCGCTGCTTTGTAAGCAGCAATTCCTCCTGTAATCCCAAGTAAAATAGTCTTCCCCTTCAAGCTCTTCAACATGATCTCCCCCCTGTTCCCTACTCTTACAACGAATGATCTATTTCTTTACTACTTATATTTTATATTTTGAGAAAAAAATAACAACCTTCCGGTTGTCAGAAACAGCCCGGTCTTGGGCTATCATCATTCATTAAAGACCCATAAATGCTCCATAACCCAAGAAGAAACGGCATCGCCTAATTACAAATAGGCGGTATCCGTTTCTACAAAGGGTCTTATTTAAATAGGCTTGAGACTACTCTTCACCGCGGGTAAGAGTAATGCGATCTTCGTAAATTTCTTCAAGAGCAACACCGACAAATTTATGCGATTTAGGGTTCTTCACATCTGTCTTGCCACCTTCACGCAATTGTCTAGCACGACGTGCTGCCGCTACAACGAGTGAATACTTACTGTCAACCTTGGTCATCATTTCATCAATGGATGGATATAGCACAGGGACACCTCTTCATAGTTTACTGGTAATACAATTTGGCCTTCAGCATACATTACCTAACTTTACAATGTTCGGCGATAATAATGCTTTCTATTCTCTTACAGGCCAGATCAATCTCATCATTCACAACAGCATAGTCGTAATGCTGCATTAGATTAATCTCATCCTCCGCTACAGTCATGCGGTGATCGATTACATCTGGATGTTCCGTACCCCGTCCGCGTATGCGATCCTTCAACTCATCCATAGAAGGTGGAAGAAGGAACACAAAAATACCTTCAGGGAATTTTTCTTTGACTTTGAGAGCTCCCTGAACCTCAATTTCGAGAATAATATCTTTGCCGCTATTGAGAGTTCTCTCTACAAAATCACGTGGAGTACCGTAAAAATTACCTACGTACTCCGCATATTCAAGCAGTTGGTCAGCTTCTATCATTGCCGCAAACTGCTCTTTACTTTTGAAAAAATAATTCACACCGTCTTCTTCACCCGCACGCGGACTGCGGGTAGTAGCAGAAACTGAGTAGACAAGCCCGGGCATCTTCGGTCGTAGTGCAGTACATACAGTACCTTTACCCACGCCGGAAGGTCCGGATAATATGATGAGCAATCCTTTTGACATAATACACTCCATTTAGTTGTTATTCGTCGTTGTCGTCATCTTTACTGGATAAGCGATGTGCCACAGTCTCCGGCTGTACAGCCGACAGAATGACATGATCACTATCTGTAATGATTACGGCACGAGTCCGTCGGCCATAGGTGGCGTCGATCAGCATATGCCGATCTCGAGCCTCCTGGATAATACGTTTGATTGGTGCAGATTCCGGACTGACGATGGAAATAATGCGGTTGGCAGACACAATATTCCCAAAGCCAATGTTAATAAGTTTGATTGCCATGTTCCGGTAGTTCCCCCCATAAAGTTCTATGCTATTACCTGTTCCCGGTTACTCTATGTTTGCCGCTTGTTCACGAATCTTCTCCAGCTCCGCTTTCATGTCTAGCACAAGACCCACGAGAGTTAGATGATTACATTTCGATCCGATTGTATTCGTCTCCCGGTTCATCTCCTGAATGAGAAAATCCAGCTTGCGACCTACCGGTCCTTTCCCCTTCAGGAGGGTTCTGCATTGTTCGAAATGACTATACAACCGGGTCAATTCTTCATCAATATTACAGCGATCAGCAAAAATAGCGATTTCCATCCCGAATTTATGCTCATCAAAAGCGAACGTCCCATCATTTAACTCATTTAATCGATGACGAAGCTTGTCACGATATTCAATGATTACAACAGGTGCAAGTTCAACCATTTCAGCATGCATGGTCTCGAGATGATTGAGGCGCTGTTCAAGATCTGCGGCTAGAAAACTGCCTTCACGGGCGCGCATCTCCAGCAGAGACTGCAAACTCTGCTCAAGTCCCGTCTCCAACATTTCAGAGTAGTCTTCTAAGGCCGCGGACACGGCACCCGCAGCCTCATCTTTGCTTTCCATAATACCGGGTATAGAAAGTATATCACGTAGAGTCAACTCACCGGACAAACCATACTCGTTCTTAAGCTGATCTGCCGCCTTAAGATAAGACATGACAGCAGAGCGATTCAGAACCGGTCCGGAAGACGACTCATCGTGCTCTCTATTGATGGTAACATCTATCCTTCCCCGTTTGACGTGCTGCTGAACCTTTCTTCTCAGCACATCCTCATAACCCGTCCAATCCCGGGGCATCCGCAGTACAACTTCGCAGTACCGGTGATTCACCGATTTCACTTCGAACATAATTTTGTAGCCGCCGAATTGCAGGGACGATTGACCGTATCCGGTCATGCTAAATGACAACGGAATCACATCCATTACACTATTGTAATTGATTATTACTAGCGAAACAAGGGGGACAATTTACGTCCTGATTTCTCCCATACATACTCCATCAGCTGTGCGCTCATATCATAGAACATGAACGGTGTCATCAAATAGATCCCATTGAAATGGGCTGTAGCAACATCTAGCAGCTCCTTAGCGATGGCAACCCCTTCAGCTCTTCCTGCTTCCCCTTCAAGTCCCTTCATGCGGTTCCGAACTTCATCCGTAAGCTGGATGCCTGGAACCTCATTATGAAGGAACTCTGCATTACGTCCACTAGCAAGTGGCATCACACCAATAAACACGGGGATTTCCAGATGTGCTGTGGCTTCAGCGATCTTCACGATCAGTTCCTGATCATAGACAGGCTGAGTCATAATATAATCTGCACCAGAGGCAATTTTCTTCTCTAGCCGCTGTACTGCCTTATCTAAATGTTTGACATTCGGGTTAAAGGCAGCACCAATTACAAAGTTTGCTTTCTGCTTCAAAGGTTTACCAGAGAAGGAGATGCCATCATTCAACTGCTTAATCATCCGAATAATCTCAAAAGAGGTTAAATCGTAAACCGAGCTTGAGCCAGGAAGATCCCCGAATTTTGCTGGGTCTCCAGTCACCGCCAGTACATGATCAATCCCAAGCGCATCAAAACCCATCAAATGCGATTGCGTACCGATCAAATTTCGGTCCCGACAAGCAATATGTACCAGCGGACGAAGTCCCGTTTTTGCGTACACCAAATGGCCCAAGGCCATATTGCTCATCCGTGTAACAGCTAGAGAGTTATCGGCGAGCGTAAGCGCATCCGCGCCTGCTCTTCTCAACGCTTCTGCACCCTTCATGAACTTAGCAATATCCAAATCACGAGGTGGATCAAGCTCAACGATAACCGTATGACGTTCCTTTACTAGATCAACCAGATTCGGCTCACGACCATTTCTTCCCTCATCTTCGCCAAAATGCTCCTGCAAAGATACACGCTCCACAGTCGGAAGTGTCGGTTCTGGAAGTGGCTGAGGTACATAACCTTTCAATGCAGAGGAAATTTCAGCAATATGCTCCGGAGTAGTACCACAGCAGCCTCCGATAATTCTGCAACCCATGTCTGCAAAAGTCACTGCCATCTGTCCAAAATATTCAGGTGAAGCCCCATACCGGTATTCTCCGTCTACATAGTCCGCAACACCCGCATTCGGATAGACCGAGGTAGGTAAAACCAGATTACCCTGCACAGCTTTTAGCGCTCTCTTAATTCCATTTGGACCCGTATTACAGTTAAATCCGATGACATCCGCTCCGTCAGCTTCTAAAATGCGAAAGGCGTCTGGCAACGTCAGTCCATCTAATGTCCGTGCCGATTCATCCACAGCAAACTGGCAGATGACTGGGAGAGTGCTATGTTTACGTACTGTTCTTAGTGCGAGATGCAGTTCTTCGACATCATAGAAAGTTTCTAGCATAATACCGTCTACTTCTTCTTCAAGCAATGCGGTAATCTGTTGTGTGAAATACTTCTTCAACTCTGTTGATGAGAGATTTGCACGTTTACCGGCACGAATAGAGCCTACAGCACCTAATACATAACCATTATCTCCTGCAGCTTTACGAGCGATTCTTACGCCAGCGCGATTAATTTCTTCAACCTTGGACTCCAGACCATATTTGGACAGCCTGTCAAAATTTGCTGAGAACGTGTTACTTTCTAGCAGCACCGCCCCTGCATCGATATAGCTGCGATGGACATCTTCAATAACACCTGGAGAAGTCAAATTTAATTCTTCATAGGAAATGCCAACAGGGAAACCCTTCTGATATAAATAGGTACCCATCGCTCCGTCTCCGACCAATACTTTGTTTCCCCATGCGGAACGTAAATCCGGCTTCACTGCAAGATCCTCCCTTGACACAATAGTTTCATACTAATGTATCATAAATCGGTATGGATGATAAGCTTTCACTATAAAAGATAGTAACAACATTTATACGCATTGCATGGTCACGGATTAAATACTACATACTAATAATAAATCTGTTATTTACGTAAAAAAGAAGGGATGAATCAGATGAAGAAAAAAAACAGAAAAGTGTTACTGCAAAAATATCTGATCTTAGTATTTCTGACCACGCTCTCTTTGCTTTATCTTTATTTGGTGGACTGGATGTTCGGATATGGCTTTGGGAACATTGGATATATTTTAAATTACTTACTGTATACTGCATCTGAAAAGACAACAGCCGTCTTCTTATTGCTCTGTCTGCTTGTTCCTGACATCATTTCTTGGATTCGAGGAAGTCAACCCGGTCGTGAAGCTGAAAAGTGACTTTTTATAGCGGCAATAATCACAAGTATAACCGGTATCAACACCATGAACAAAGGATAAACCGTGTATAATAATCTCCCCCCCTCATTAAGATGTTCAATAAAACTGCGAGCATTCAGCATAGAACTAAACAAAATAATTAAAGCTGTCGGATAGATCATTCTCCGATAAGGAATCTTAAATAACTCCGATATGCCTATAAGCGCTGCCGCGAAAAAAACAGACATTTTGAAAAACACACCTATAATTAATACCATGACAACTAGAATGTCAACGCGTTGGATGAAATCTGATATGGAGATTTTGCTGATCGTCGGCATCAGCGGCAGTGGTGAACGTTTAATAATATCTGACCCCAGTACCGATATATTCAAAACCATAGTAAGGCTGAGAAGTAACCCAGAAACGAAAATTGCCGCGGCAATCACCCAAGGTCCTTTTTTCGTATGGTTCAAATAAGGCATAAGCATAGTAAAACAGATCATTTCACCAAATGGAAACATATAACTCTGTTTGACTACAGAAGTTAATACAGGCTTAACACCATTCTCAAAAACGGGCTGCAGCTGTTGTAAATGAATAGACCCTGAAAACATCAGCATCATCGAGCAAAAGATACCGATCAAAATCACCAGAGCTGCAAAAACCAAAGAGGTTCTGGAGAGGACTTCTACACCTTTATGAAGCACATATGCACTGGATAATATCATCAGGGAAGAGACGATAAACAACGGCGTATGATGCATAGTAGCCATTACCAGCATAGAGCTTCCGTCCCTTAAATCACGACCCGCCAAATTGATAAACAGAATAATGTAAAGCACCGAGATCACCGAACCCAAATATTTTCCAACTAATTTTCGGGTATACGCAGTTAGCGGCAGCTTCGGGAACTTTCTATATAAATAGGCATATCCAGCAAAAACTACAAGACCTATTACATTTCCAATCAATATTGAAATCCATGCATCTTTCCCCGCTTCCATTCCCAGATTCACCACTAACGCTGTCCCCATTTCGAACAATAATGTTAAGGTGAAGAATTGGAGCAAACCAATTTTTATACTGCCACTATGCATATACGCCCCTCCTTTTAGCTTCATTATTACTTATTGATCTGAAAAGAATCGCTACGCATGTCGGTGTGTCTGATTACAACATCCTCTTCCACTTTAATCTCGCATGTTGCAAATATATTCTCCCAATGATCTTTGACTTTTTTCCACCCTTGTGGATTTTCACGTTCTACTATTTCCCCGAAACCTATATAGTCACTCTTTAATGCTCGGGACTTGGCTATTGCTTTCCATACTTGATCACGAATGTTTTTTTCCAGAAGCTCCGTAAGATCATTTACCACATCAGGCTTCGTCAACTCCAAAGGATTGGGCGATTCTTTTAACCCTGCTTGCTGTGTAATTTTTATCGTAAAGACTGGATGTTCAGTATCCTTAGCATCAACAACGATACGAGCCTGAGAAAGATAAATATTAAAAGACAAATACTTATTCTCTCCGATAGATACGAATGCCGGCATTTGTGTAATTTTATTTTTTAAAAGCGAGGTGCCGATCGCTTCTTCTCCTTGAAGCCAACCCACCAGCTTGTCCTCTTTAAAAACTGCGATTCCTGTCACCCTCAAAGTAGCTTTCGGTTTTATCGCTTTTAAATTATCGTTCGAGTCTCTCTGCTCGACATCTCCTATGACTTCAACGCCATTAATCAGCGGTCCCCCGCTTGGCATCTGAATCCCACGGACTACATCATCCACCTCCATTCGATAATTGTATCCAAACTGTTTAGAGGTAGTTTCCAGCTTTTCCACCAGATCGTTAGCTGGGATCCTTCCGAACACGGTCATAGTTGTCATACTGTCACTTGCCGGTTGCCCCTTGGAAATAAAGAGAAGGCTCGTCAGACGAGTCTCACTTTCTCTTTCCAGCACATCCATAATATCCTTAATCCCCTCCCGGGCAAATTTCTCTGAAATCACTATTACTCGAATATGCCCTAATGACAAAAATCGCGCGGTTTGCCGCGAAGCATCAGCTAAGGCTTCAAACATAGTGCGACCAGTCCCTTTATATATAGCAACAGGAGAAGTCCCCCTAGCGTTCTCACCTGAAATTTCGTCTGCAACAATAATTTGGAACGATAAGACATATTTATCTGCTTCCGTTGCCCCCCTATCAATCGCCACACCCGAAACAATCGCTCTTCTGTTTAGTTCAACGCTGTCCCAGCAGCCAGTAAGCATAAGGAACATCACTAAGGTTAACCCGATTCTTATATACACTGATTGTTTATCCTTCATCAAGAGCTCCTTTCTTTTGCCTCCCTGTATCATCAGCCTTATCTTCGATGACTGGAGCAAGATTCTCTGGATGACTTGCGTTTATCTTCTCACCTTCCGGCGAATTTCTGCGCTTACCTTGAGTTGATGATTGATCCACACTGTGTGTCCACATAGGTAATCTTAAAAAGGTATCTTTTTGCCGCTTCACAGATAAAGGCACTATAGGTGACAAATAAGGAATACCAAATGAACGCAAGCTGTTCATATGCGCAACGAGTATAATAAGCCCCAGTGTAATTCCATAAAATCCAAACATTCCGGCAAATATTAAAAAAGCAAAACGAATAAGCCTGCCCGCAATCGCCATGTTATACGAAGGTATAGCAAAACTTGCGATACCGGTCAGCGCTACCACAATAACCATAACCGGTGTGATAATTCCGGCCTCTACGACAGCCTGACCTAGAATCAGAGCACCTACAACAGAAACGGTTTGCCCCACTGCGCGAGGCATCCGCACCCCAGCCTCTCTGATGATTTCGAACGCACCTTCCATCACTATTGCCTCCACGAAGGCAGGAAAGGGGACATTCTCCCGCTGCGACAATAAATTAATCAGTAAGGTTGTCGGGATCATCTCATAGTGGAACGTGGTCAGTGCTATATATATGGAAGGTCCAAGAATTAGAATAATAAAGCTGATATACCGGATGAACAGCATTAATATAGAAATATCAAACCTTTCAGCATAATCCGATGAAGACTGAAAGAATTGTGTGAATACCGCCGGCAAAATCAAAATAAAAGGGGTTCCGTCTATAACCAGCACTACTCTACCCTCTAACAGATTAGAAGCAGCGACATCTGGGCGCTCACTGTTATTAATGGTCGGAAATGGAGTAAAGGTTTTATCCTGTATCAATTCTTCAATATACCCAGATTCCAAGATCGCATCGATTTGGATTTCATTCAGCCGTTCTCTAACCTCATTGACCAGCTTTTCATCAACGATGCCTTTAATGAACAGCATACCCACATATGTATGAGATACCTCACCAATTTTCATATACTCCAGTCTTAAATTAGGGGTCTTTAATCTCCGCCGGATTAAGGAAATATTCGTGGCTAGGGATTCTACAAAACTGTCTTTCGGGCCACGGACAACAAGCTGAGAGGACGGTTCAGTGACTGAACGTGTTTCGCCACCTTGGGTACCACACACAATGGCACTGGCATACCCGTCAATTAAAATCACTGTTTCTCCCGAAAGAATTGCAAGCAGAACCTCTTTCCAATCCTCTTGTATCACCGCATCACCAATTTCCAAAGTGCGATTCAAAATAAACTCTATTAAACTTCCAGACGCAGGGACTTTTTCATTTATCAATTCGCTCGTTACCCCGACTAATGAACCCACGATGAATTCATCAACAACTTCTTTCTGCACTAGACCACTGAGGTAAAGTGCCGCTACCGATACAGAAGAATCTTCCCCCACTTTTAAATGGCGTATTTTTAGATCGGGACTATCTCCTAGCTCGTTTATTATTTGTTCTAACGTTTGTGTGAGAATGATCGATAATCTACCCAGCGATGGCAGAGAATCTTGTTGGCTTTTACCGGATTTATATCTTCTATTTAATCCTTTGATGTTCAACAAGATCCCTCCCTTTTGTTCTCAAGCTTGGAAGTATTATTCTCGGTTATGTCTTCCATTATTCCAATTCCAGTTCCAGCTCCAGTGTTTTCATTTATACAAAACAAAAAACGGCAATCCAAGAACGATCTCTTAGACTGCCGTTTATTCCAATGATATGATTCGAAAATAGAAATCTTTAAAGAGCCACACTGCCTGTGAATACAACTTCAGCCGGTCCCGTCATATACACATGGTTATCCTCTTCATTCCATTCAATGTAGAGATCACCACCCTTAAGACTAATCCAAGCCGCTCGGTCTGTCAGACCGTTCAGCACAGAAGACACTAGAGTTGCGCAGGCTCCAGTCCCACAGGCTAAGGTTGGTCCAGCTCCACGTTCCCATACCCGCATATCTACTCGGCCTCGATTCAGAACCGTCGCGAATTCAACGTTAACCTTTCTTGGAAACAATGGATGCACTTCTAGTTTCGGCCCCCATGTCGCAAGATCAAAGGCTACGGCATCCTCGACATATATAACGCAATGAGGATTACCCATAGACACTGCAGTAAACTTAAATACGGTTCCGTCTGATTCAATCGGCTCTGAGAGCACTGGTTCTGCATCAATCGCTACCGGAATTTGAAGTCCGGACAATACAGGTTCACCCATATCCACCGTTACTGTTTCAACTACACCGTCTTTCACATTCAAGGTAACCTTTTGTTCTCCGGCACCAATCGTTTCTATAACAATCTGCTCGGAGTTCACCAAGCCATGCTCGTAGACATATTTGGAGACACATCGAATGGCGTTTCCGCACTGCTCCGCTTCCGAACCATCAGAGTTCATAATGCGCATCATAAAATCGCCACGTTCAGACGGCAGGATGTAGACAAGTCCGTCCGCACCAATTCCGAAGAACCGATTGCATAGTGTTATAGCAAGTTCCGCTGCATTGCTCGGAAGCTCTTGCTCACCAAAAACTACGATGAAGTCATTACCAAGGCCGTGCATTTTTGTGAATTCCATTAAACGTCCACTCCTAAAGGTTATGTTATGTTAGCATTCGCTTAGGCTTAATGATCTGTGTAATATAGCCCAGCGCACGTATACGAGCTGTTAACTGCAACAAGTATACCTTTAGGAATGGAGCATTAGTATTGACTTTATGCTGAAATTTTTGTACTTTTTATCATCGAATTACTGCCGCTACGTCCTTTGTTACGTTTACCACCCCAAACACTTCCGGCACCCATCAAGAAGGTCGGGATCCCCGCTGTCACAAATACTAGACACCATTCGCGGAAATTAAGCGGCACCGTTTTGAAGACAGGCTGGAGAAAGGGTACGTACATCACAGCCAGCATCAGAATTACGGATGACAATACTGCAAGAACCAGGTACTTATTCTGGAACGGATTTCGATGGAACACCGAACGGGAACTGCGGCAATCAAAGACGTGAATCAACTGAGCCATAACGAGTGTCGCAAAAGCTACGGACTGTGCTCGAATCAGCTGCGCTGGATTCTCTGGTGCCACTCGTAAGGTTAGCCAAAATGCACCTAACGTACATAAACCGATTAAAAAACCACGGCTTATGATCTTCCAGCCTAAACGGCGGGCAAAAATATTTTCCTTCGCACCACGCGGTTTATGCTCCATCAAATCCTTCTCGGGCTGGTCAACACCAAGCGCCATCGCTGGAAGTCCGTCTGTCACCAGATTGACCCATAAAATTTGAATAGGCACTAACGGTAGAGGCAGACCGAGCATCATCGCAAAGAACATGGTCAAGATCTCTCCTACATTCGATGCGAGCAGGTAACGAATGAACTTACGAATGTTCTCATAGATGTTTCTACCTTCTTCAATAGCGGCAACAATGGTTGAAAAGTTATCATCCCCTAGAACAAGTGAAGATGCTTCCTTGGTCACATCTGTACCGGTGATCCCCATAGAAATACCTATATCTGCTGCTTTAATCGCTGGCGCATCATTGACACCGTCTCCGGTCATAGCCACAACATGACCCCGGCGCTGCAAAGACTTCACGATACGAAGCTTATGCTCAGGAGATACGCGGGCGAATACAAACACATTATCCGATACTTTATCCAGCTCATCATCATCCATCCGAGTCAGTTGAGCCCCTGTCAGTACCGTGCCCCCACGTTGTAAAATTCCTAATTGATGCGCAATGGCCTCTGCAGTTGTTCCGTGGTCCCCGGTAATCATTACAGTCTTAATCCCTGCTCGGCGTGTGATGCTAATGGCATCACGAACTTCACGCCGCGGTGGATCAATCATTCCAGCCAATCCGATAAAGACGAGTTGGCTTTCTGCATCTTTTTCACTATTTACATGTTCACTTGGGCGCATATCACGATAAGCCATACCTAGTACACGAAGCGCGCCCGAGGCCATTTGCTCATTCGCTTCAAGCACCTTCTGCCGTAAAGTTGGCGTTAAAGGCACCACACCGCCCTCCCAGAGCATATAAGAACAGCGATTAAGCAGTACATCAGGCGCACCTTTCGTACATACCATTCGTCCTCCGGGATGACCAATAATCACTGACATTAACTTCCGCTCGGAATCAAAAGGAAATTCCTTCTCCCGGGAGTAAGTGACGGCTAACGTCTGGGCGGTTAAACCCATCTTCCCTGAAAGTGCCACAAGCGCTCCTTCGGTTGGATCTCCCTTGAGTTCCCAGATGGACGAGCTGTCAGATGACTTATCAACGACAATATCCTTATCCTTTCCTTTACGCTTACCCCTTACTTCGGCAGGAAAGGTCTCGATAATCTCCGCATTACTGCACAAAGCACCAACCTGTAGCATCCGTCGTAAACTTTGATCATTTTTGAGATCTACAGGCTTCCCTTTCTCCAGAACCTGTCCGTTCGGAGCATAACCTTCACCTGTTACATCAAGCCCACGTCCACCCGTCCACAATCGGGTCACCGTCATTTTGTTCTGAGTCAATGTTCCCGTCTTGTCCGAACAGATTACGGATGCACAGCCCAAGGTTTCGACCGAAGGCAATTTACGAACGATGGCCTTACGTTTTATCATCCTTTGAACGCCCAGCGCAAGTGCAATAGTTACAATGGCTGGAAGCCCTTCGGGAATCGCAGCGACTGCCAAGCTTACCCCAGCCAAGAACATAGCTGTGGCAGGCTGTCCATGTAAAATACCGGCGGCTACAACCACAATCGTTAAACCTAGTGATACATAGATCAAAATTTTCCCTAACTGTTCGAGCCGATGCTGAAGCGGGGTCTCCTGAGATTCCGTATTTTGGATCAGATCTGCAATCTTACCCATCTCTGTGTTCATGCCCGTTCGAACCACGATAGCTTTACCAGTCCCCCTGGTTACCATTGTGCCCATGAACCCGAGATTCTTTTGATCGCCAAGCGGAATCTCTTCTGCGTGGATCACATCCGAATGCTTCGAGACAGGCAATGATTCCCCAGTAAGCGCGGATTCCTCCACATATAAAGAACTGCAATCCAGCCATCGTATGTCCGCAGGAATTCGATCACCGCTCTCCAGCAAGACAATATCACCAGGGACTAACATCTTGGCTGGAATTACCTCGCTATTCCCCCCGCGCAGCACTTTGGCAGAAGGTGCGGAGAGCTGTTTTAAAGCTCTTAGCGAACGTTCGGCGCGAAACTCCTGGACAAACCCAAGGGCTCCGTTGAGAAGGATAATTGCGATGATCGTGATGGCATCCAAATATTCGCCAAGCAAGCCGGACACGAGCGTCGCACCCATGAGCACAAGCACCATGAAATCCTTAAACTGGTTCAACAGCAGGGTAAACGGGGATACCGTCTTTCCTTCGGACAGCTCGTTAAACCCATTTTGCTTCCGTCGCTCCGCGGCATCCTCTCCACTGAGGCCCGTCCTCGGATGGACATTGAACATTTTCTGCAGCTCTTCTGCACCGAGCCGGTGCCAACTGTTTTGTTCCATGACTTTTCTTTCCCTCCCGGTCGTTTCTTGACTTCCGGCGGCGCACAGCTTTTCCACCTGTTCATGACCAAGTGTATTCAAGGTCGTCCAATAATATCACCGCTTAACCAATTCCCCTTTTGCACGAATGTCCCAAAGTATGGCATCATAGAGAGGTAAGCTTTAACGACCTCGTCGTTCTTATAAGGACGATAAGGGTTTAAGCGAGAAATATAAGGGATAAAGTAATGTATGAAACTTATACTTTCTTATATTTCCAGAAATTCATTTCACGTCGACAGGAGAACTTTATCATGGCATTAGACGGCATTGTTACCCGAGCTATCGTGCACGAACTGCAATCATTCATCGGTGCGCGCATAGGCAAAATATATCAACCGAATAATCACGATCTAATCTTCAACCTGCGGGGTGCAGGCGGCGGTGGCAAGCTATTGCTCTCTGCTAATCCGACATATCCGCGTCTGCATCTTACAGAAAGAAGCAGCATAAACCCATCAGAAGCCCCTATGTTCTGCATGCTCATGCGTAAGCATTGTGAAGGTGGGGCTATCGAGAGTATCACTCAGGTAGGCATGGAACGAATTATTCACATAAACGTTAAGACTAGAGATGAGCTCGGAGACGTCTCCGCCAAAAAGATCATCATAGAGCTCATGGGACGTCACAGTAATATCATCCTTACAGATCTTAGCACTAGTACGATCATAGACGGCATTCATCATGTTACTCCATCGATCAGCAGCTACCGGATTGTAATGCCCGGCGTCGCTTACACAGAGCCTCCCCAGCAGCATAAGCTGAACCCTCTGGAAATTGACAAAGAGCAATTTCTCAATTTAATCTCGGCTGCTGAAGAAGCCGCTTTACTGGAAGATGATGCGAAGGAGAGCGAACCGGAAGAAATCATAGAAGGCGAACTGGCTAATCTGATTACAAAAGAAGAAGTTGAGCAAAAACCAGACGGCTCAGGCGGTCCCTCCCCATCGGCTGACCCTGTAGGCTGGATGGTGCACGCCTTCAGCGGAATGAGCCCACTTGTTGCCGGAGAGATTGCTCTGCGCCTCAGAAATGACCTGGCGGCAGGCGGTACACAGGGATCTACAGCAGAATTTCCAACAAAATTATGGGACAGCTTCCAATCTGTTATGGGACCCGTACATCGTTGCGAATTCTCTCCAGTTTCAGGTGCGAATGCGAAAGGAAAAATGATATTCTCCGCGATTCCTTTAACTCTATTGGGTGAAAATGCGAAGACATACAACTCGATCAGTGAGTGCATGGAGGACTATTACGGGGATAAAGCCGAACGTGATACGGTGAAACAACGGGTCAGTGATTTGATCCGATTCCTGAGCAACGAAAGAAGTAAAAATGTTAAGAAGCTTGCCAATCTGCAGAAGGATCTAGACGAAGCGCAGGACGCAGATCGCTATCGCATTTGGGGTGAGCTGCTGTTCGCGTCATTACATGTCGTGTCCAAAGGAGATAAAGAAGCCTCATTGGTCAATTATTATGACGAAAATCAGGCTGAAATGGTCATTCCACTCGATCCTTTATTAAGCCCATCGGATAACGCACAACGTTATTTTAAAAAGTACAACAAATATAAGAACAGCCTTCTAGTCATTAATGAGCAGTTGATTAAGACCCATGAGGAAATCACCTACATGGAAAGTTTACTTCAGCAGCTTGCTCATGCCTCATTGAATGATATTGAGGAGATCCGCGACGAGCTTGTAAGTCAAGGATATTTACGCGACAGAAGCAAAAAAGGAAAGAAGAAGAAAAAAGCAACCAGACCTACATTGCAAGTCTTCACCTCGTCTGAAGGCATCGACATTTATGTCGGAAAAAACAATTTACAGAACGAATACGTCACCAACCGACTGGCTTCACCCAATGACACTTGGCTGCATACCAAGGATATCCCTGGCTCTCATGTGGTCATCCGAAGTGAAGAGTTTGGGGATGCCACCCTGGAAGAAGCAGCCCAGATTGCGGCTTATTTCAGCCAGGCGAAGCAGTCAAGCAGTGTACCTGTAGACTGCACGCTGATCCGCCATGTCCGTAAACCAAGTGGCTCCAAACCCGGATTTGTGATCTATGATCATCAGAAGACGTTGTTTGTCACACCGGATGAGGATCGAATTAAGCGACTTCCCAATACTTTGAGAAGCTAAACAACAAAAAGAACCGGTTGTCATCCTGGTATGGATGACAACCGGTTTTCTTTTTTCAGTGTATTATGTGCAACTGAATGAACTTAGTTTTAACGTAACATGCCAGCAACCTTCTTCAACTGCTCCAACACTTCAACAGATACCGTAACACTACCGATATCTCCGTGAAAAACAACCCCTTGGCGGGCACCGTGAAAATCCGAACCACCAGTTATAATCAGGTCATACTGTTCAGCCATTGTTAGGTAACGCTCTGATTCAGCGGGTTCGTGATCCGAATGATAGACCTCAATCCCTTTAAAAGTCCCCCGCTCCACAATTTCTCGTACCAGCTGATCCTCACCGTATAAGCCTGGATGTGCCAATACTGGAGACCCACCCGCCTCTATAATCCAATCACAGGCTTCCTCGGGCGTGATTCGTGGAGGCGATACGTAAGCTGCTGCACCTTCGGCTAAATACTTATTGAACGCATCTCTCATATCCGTAGCTGCTCCAAGACGAACAAGCTCATCAGCAATATGTGGTCGACCAATACTCTCATCAGGCTTCAGTTCCCGTCCTATCCCAGCGACAACTGCCTCAAGCGTAATTTCAATCCCAAGTCCACGTAATTTAGAGATGATCGCCTCATTCCTTAGTGCCCGGGTTTCTCTTAGCCCTTCCAAACGGGAAAGAAACAACTCATTTGCTGGGTCTATGTAGTATCCCAGGACGTGAATATCTTTTTCTCCAGCACGAGTGCTGATCTCTACACCCGGTACAACAGTGATTCCGTACTTCTCTCCTGCTTCGAGAGCTTCCTTCACACCAGCCACAGTATCATGATCCGTAATGGCAACTGCGATTAGTCCCTTCTCTTTAGCGAGACGTACATTTTCCTCCGGTGGCTGCATGCCATCAGAGGCTTGAGTATGCGTGTGAAGATCACATCGTGAGGCGTCAATATTCTCCATTCTGTCGCCCTTCAGTTCATCCACTCTAGTTTCATTCTCCATTTCTATCACCTCTACCGCTAGTTTCTAAGTTTCCTGCCTCTGGTCATATAACTTTAGTTATCATTCGAATGCTCGCGCAGAAAAGTCAAGAACGTCACCGCAGAAATTGGCAGCAGTGTCGATTTTAGATGAATGGCGTAGAATTGTCTTTTAAATGAGGCATCCGAGATATTCACGATATTCAGTAGTCCAAGCGCAACCTCATGTTTAACAGAAGAAGTCGAGATAATAGTAACCCCAAGACCCGCCTCCACTGCCGACTTCACAGCCCCCGTACTACCAAGCTCCATCACTATTTTCATTGATCCCGGATCAAGCCCCTTCGAGAACAGCTGTTCTTCCATCACACGCCGCGTTCCCGAGCCCTGCTCACGCAGGACGAAGGGATGCTGAAGCACATCCTCCAAAGTGACCTCTTGCTGCTCTGCAAGCGGATGATCATGGGGCACAATCAACTTCAATTCATCCCCCATCACCGGCTCAATCACCATATCAGGATGTGTTACCGACGCTTCAATTAAACCAAAATTCAACTGATGTTTTAGGATTTCCTCCATAATCTGCGAGGTATTCATAACTTTCATCATGATTGAAATGTTCGGATATTGCTTTCCAAAAGGACCTAAGAGCCGTGGGAGCATATACTCCCCAATGGTAAGGCTTGCCCCAAGCTGCAAGCGCCCTTCCAACATATGCGTAAACGCCGACATCGCTTGATCTGTCTCACGCATCAATTGAATACTGCGCAGCGCGTATGGCATTAACGTATGACCAGCTTCGGAGAGCACGATTTTTTTGGTAGAACGATTGAAGAGTTTGGTTCCAAAATAATCCTCCAGCGCCTGTACTTGCATGGTCACTGCCGGTTGAGTCATATGTAATGTCTGTGCCGCTGCCGAGAAGCTCCCTCGCTCTAAGACAGTATAAAAAATATGTAATTGATGAAAGTTCATGCTCTGCAACTCCTTGTGCTATCTATAAAAGAATCTTAAGGATTCAGTACGATATAAAGCTTATAAAAGTGCTTATTTTCAAAAAGGACATGCAGCCAACGCCGCATGCCTCCTGTCTGTTCTTTATACACTATTTGCGTTTACGCTTCTTCTTCGTTAGCTTAGTGCGGCGGGAATTGCGCAGCAGCGAAAAGTAAGTTTTTAAATCTCTCAACTGAGGTGTCGCAGAGATTCTCCCAAGAAACGAAACGATGATCATAGAATATAATGGCTGACCTGAAATATCTTTTTCACCTATCAATTCCGTGAACTCAGCGATTACTACAGAGTCATCGTCAATTAAATACGCGTTAAAATCACTGTCTGAAAAGGGCTTGAGCCGATTCTGCATCAGGCATTGCCACATCCATGCGGCGACCTCTTCGTCATTGCTTACACCTTTACTGATCCGGTCCAAATAACGACTCTTCGCATGATTTGTTATAACGATGTCAGCGACCCTGTAGTCGTTCAGCATGATGTGGAAGGGCTCGTAAGAGCTGGGCCAATCCGTCCCTTTGTTGCGCATCATCATCACACTCCACCATAAGGGTCTTTGTATGTACTTAATGTTGTCATCTTACCTCATTGCTGAAAGTTGTACAAGTTCCATACCACGGTAGAAACCGTGTTCGCTCCAGATCAGAGCATAAAAAAACAGGTGCTACTTAAGCACCTGTTCATCTCCAAGAATTACATACCGTAATTACGGGACTTGTCCGGCCCATTACTAGTATACTCTGTCTTAATTTCGTTACGATAGGATCTTTCGATCTTACGAACGTAGGAGAGTCTGCGGACATTCTTCATAACTTCCTCGGCACGTTCTGCATTTACATACATCACTGCATAATGCATTTTCCGAGAAACATAATGTAATGTTCCGTATTTTTCAAGGTTACGTGCCGCTTTAACGTCACTTACCCAAATGATGTATCCTGTCCGTTCCGCAAACATAAGCTAAACCGCCTTTCTCTCTCTAAATCCTAAGGGAAGCTTATCCGCAGGAGCATTTTCCCCCGCTACCGCATCCACCTTTAGGGGAAGGATCATTGCTTGGTACTTTAATGCTATCCGATACTGAAAAAGCAATCGCTTCCGACATAGAATGCAGAATGTCATCAAGAGTCATCTCTGCCAGCTTAAAACGAGCAACCTCTTCAAACTTCTCCAATTCCGCTTCTACTGCCGAAACCTCATCCTTCGCTGAATGATAATTCGGATGAAAATGTCCGAATCGCTGTGTTTCTTCAAACAGCTCCTTCTTGGCTTGAAGTTGTTTGACCATGGCCTGAATTTCCGGGTTCGAATCAACCCGTCCTTTCCAGTATAAGTAATCCGACACTTCAGCGGATTGATTAATCATATCGCCTAATTCATAGGCGTATGTCAGCACTTCAGTCATATCGACCGTATTTAATTCCGCTACGCTCATGAACTCAGCTCTTTTCTACGTTAATGTTCTACCGAATTCAGTAGACTTTTCTATCATACCATAATCACTCGCTTCAGCAGAAGAGGAATTTCTTCGTCTTTTGGGAATTACTAACTTCATTTCCTTCCAATCTTCAGGAGTCAGCTCTATTTCCTCAACCGTTTCACCATCGTTATACAGCAGATACCCTTCCACTTTCCAAGGATTACCTTTTATTCTGGAGGGAATGAAATCTAACATTTGGTCCTTTAAGGAAAACCGCACCTTAATTCCCCATTTCAGCCCTTGCTCCATTACTTTCTGAGCGGTTGAGCTATGATAATGGCGCCATTCCTTGCTCCAGATCTGTGGCACATTTTCTCCACCTAATAAGATATCTTCCTCCTGCTCAGGAGAAATTACAGGTAGGTTTAAAAAGGGATTCCCTCTGTCGAGTAGCCTAAGTTCAACATTTAGTACTGGAAGTGAATACAACTCTGGCTCGGTTTCGGTTGCTTGATGAAATGAAGACCAATCAGTGTCCACCTCTTCCTCACGTTCTCCAATCATCCTGGAAGGGGCCAATCCTGCTAAGAACAGCTCCTTACGCATCTGCTCCACAGATTCCGGAGCTACAAGGAAATGAAGCGGTCCAATACGTTTAAGGCTACCTTGCAGTCGCGGATGGGCGGCAATAGCCGCTCCGTCCTCCTCCGTCTGGCAAGTCAACATAATCACTTCAGAGAGTGATGTTCGGCCAATGCTCTTTCCCCATTGCGCTAAAGACAGCTCCACCACAGATGGCAGACCACCCAGTGCATGTTCTTTAATCCAAGCTATCGCTTCTTCTGGAGGCATCCCTCGTTCTGATGCATGCACTAGCATCTCACGAGTCAGCCGGAAGCTCCACATCGTATCTGTTTGCAGAAGTTCAGCGCATTCAGCTAAAACCCAGCGCACAGTATAGAGAACATCAGGTGGAATCAGGACTTCAAAATCGGGCTGCACAATAAACTGGTCATTCGAATGCTCTGACACAGAATCAGGGAAGGACTCGCTACTGTACAACAGCTTCGGTTTTGAAGCAGTCCAGCGAAAACACTGGATACCCTCAGGCGTGCTCCCCAGTTCACACCATCCAAAGCCTGTTAGACAACGAAGCCAGTTCAAGCTTGATTGTTCCAGCTCTTTTCGGGTAACTGTTCCAGTTAAATTCATTTCTGCCATCCAGTCCAGAAGCTCAGGCAACGCTGTCCATTTCTCTGATATAAAAGCATTGCTGGATATTAAATAGCGAAAATGCTGATCGGCAGGCCCAATGCTTCCAAAACGATGAATACCAATCCCATACAGGATGTCAGTCATTCTTGTCTCAGGAAGTTGCAACCAACGTCTCAGCATATCCTTGTCAAGTCTATAGCCGGTTTTCAGTCTGGTAATAAGCCCAAGACACAACATAATATCTACTACAAGAGCCGCTGACAGAGCATCCATTTCATTCGATGGAGCGCCCATAGAGAGCCCCGCTAAATGCTTTTCCTGAAAAGAAAGCTGAGACGCTAAACGATTTAAATTCTTTTTATGAATAATTCCCTTAGCGGTTAAAGGTAAGCCTTCACAAGCGGTGAACAGCAAAGCCCGAAACAGATCTACTGCCAGTCCAGCACCCGCCTCCATGGATAGATTCACTGAATAACCCTCAATAAACTTAGGTTGGTATGGGAAGAATTCTTGCTCTAGAGCTGATAGTTGTTCAACAGGAATCTGATACAGCTTCTCCCCCAATATTTTATGCCTCGCAGTTAACAGCCCTGCGCGCCGCAGTTCATTCATTGCAAGCTTTTGCTCTGCCCGGCAGAGCGACGCAGGACGCAAACGCTCTTCTTTTCCCTCGTCAAAAGGCTGGGACGCGTGAGCAGCACATAATCGCTTTAAGACCTCTAAGGCTTCCGCTGATAGCTGGTTCAATGGATCGTTAGCCCCTTTCCGTTCGGCACCATTTTAACGACATATTCATACCCCTGTTCTGTCAAAAACATCCGGCGGCGCATAGCGAAATCCTGCTCCCGGCTATCTTCAGATACCAGCGAATAGAAGTACGCCTTGTTCTCACCCGCCTTCGGACGCAAGATTCGTCCCAAACGCTGGGCCTCCTCCTGCCTGGATCCAAAAGCTCCTGAAACCTCAATAGCAATCGTCGCGTCTGGCAAATTCACCGCAAAATTCGCTACTTTAGAGACAACAAGCACCTGTATTATTCCCTCGTTAAAAGCTGCATACAACTCATCTCTTTCCCGCTGCTTCGTTTTACCCGTAATCAAAGGTGCACCGATCTTGTCTGCCAGTTCAATTAATTGGTCGAGATACTGTCCAATAACCAGAACCGATGATCCCTGATGAGCTTTTAGAAGCTCGACTATAACCTCAGCTTTTGCAGGATTGCATGAGGCCATACGAAATTTCTCTTTCGCTTCAGCATACAAATACTTCTGTCTCAGCTCAGAGCTCATCGGTACGATCATCTCGACACATTCTACCTCTGCAATCCAGCCCTGCTGCTCCAGCTCCTTCCAAGGCATGTCGTAACGCTTGGGCCCGATCAATGAGAATACGTCCCCTTCCTTCCCGTCTTCTCTAACCAGAGTTGCAGTGAGACCTAGTCTTCTAGTTGCCTGAATATCTGCTGTAGCCCGGAAGACTGGAGCTGGAAGCAGATGAACTTCATCATAAATAATCAAACCCCAGTTGCGTTCATTGAACAGCTTCATATGGAGAAAAGGACCGCCTTTGGATTGACGGTGCGTTAATATCTGATAGGTAGCTATAGTAACAGGCCGCACTTCTCTTTTTTCACCGGAGTATTCACCAATAGACTCATCATCCAAATCGGTTCGCTCAAGCAGCTCGTCTACCCATTGTCTTACCGAAGTTGTATTTGAAGTTAAGATCAGTGTTTCGCATTGTAGACTTTCAAGAACGGCCAATCCCACTACCGTCTTACCTGCTCCACAAGGCAACACAACTACCCCGCTGCCCCCCTGCCCTTCTATGCCTTGAAACATCTGAACAGCCTCCTGCTGATATTCACGCAGTCCAAAAGCTTCACCTTTCGCTCCATCTTTTACGTGATCTTTAGAATCCTTCCAGGCCAAACTTAGAGCTTGTCCGACATGATAACCAGCATAATCCAGTACAGGATAGCCTAGTCTTATCAGTTCTTGCTTTAAAAGCCCTCTGTTCTCCGCACGGCATGAGCTTTCTAGTGAATTTATTCTCTGCAAACCTAACGCCTTTAGACCTGATTCATTAACTAGTCCATTCAGAATTTCAGCTGTCTCAGCCTTAAGCGTAATGATCTCATTCGTAGTCTCCTGACCGTGAAGGGTAAGCTTCCCATACCTAGAGAGAAGAGCTGCGATCTCATCCTCCAGCCCGGCAGGAACACCCCAGCGCGCGAGTTGATGCAGACTTGAAATAATCGTTTCAGCTGTATAATTAAGCGCTGCTGCATTCCATAATGATAATGGAGTGATTCTATAGGTGTGATAAGCCGGGGGACTCTTTACGAGCTCTGCAAAGGTTCCTAGTTCTTTTCTTGCCTTCTCAAAACCAGGATGTGCACATTCCAGTAAAACCGTCCGATCCCTTCGCACAATGCAAGCCCCTGTTTCATTCATAACGTTCCCTCCCCAATCATTCGTTTTATTCAAGCTTGCGCTATGTAATCTGCTTACATTCATACAAGCAAAAGCGCATTCGACGCCCCCAAAGGACGGAAAGCGTTTATGCGAGAAATATAAGGATAAAGTATTGTGCGAAATCTATATTTTCTGATATGTGAACAGGAAAAAGCTCATCCCCGCATAACGGTCATGAGCTTCCCTATTAAACTATTTAATGTAAATGCTGCTGCGAAATATCATGAAGTGCTTCGCCAGCCTCGTCCGCAAAAATGTTGCGCACAGCCAAATCACCGATGGATACTACACCCATCAGCTTCTGGCCACTAGTCACAGCCAATCTGCGAATTTGCCAGCTCGACATCCGTTCTGCAGCCTCATCTACAGATGTATTCTCAGAGACGGACTGAATTTCTCTACTCATTACCTTTTCCACAGCTGTTGATCCAGGGTGTTTAGCCGCGTAACCTCTAATTACTAGATCACGATCTGTAATTACACCGAGTAATGTCTTATCGTCTTCATTATCAATGACCGGTATAAATCCAGTGTCATGATCTCTCATTTTAACAGCGACTTCATATACATTATCCATTAGTGTGACTGTTACAGGCTCCTTCGTCATAACCTCTTTCACTGTCTTCAAGAACGAACCCTCCTAAACATAATCTCCATGTTATGGAATAGGTTCTCCTCTATGAAACGAAATTATACGATTGTCTTCTCTTGCAAACAGGAATTCGCCATAGCGATCAATAATTTCATCCCATGCAACATAGCATCCTCGTCAAAATCAAATTTGCTATGATGATGCGGGTAAGCTGCATTTTTATCCGGATTCCCAGCCCCTACGAACATAAAACAGCCAGGAATTTCTTTTACATAGTAGGCAAAATCCTCAGCTGGCATCAGCTTTTCCATCCGAATCACTTGAACAGCTTCTCCTAGTGCTCCTGGTGCCACCTCGGAAAAACGCTGGTATTCCCCCTCGTGATTTACGAGTGGCGGATATCCCATAACATAGTCTATCTTAGCTTCTGCACCGTATGCGCCAGCTATTGAAACTGTCATTTCTTCGATTCTGCTGCGGATCAGATAACGGGTCTCCTCGTCGAACGCCCGTACGGTTCCAGTAATGCGACAATGCTCAGCAATGACATTCTGGGCGAATCCCCCTTGAATGGTTCCTACACTAAGAACAGCGGGCTCCAGCGGGTTCACAGAGCGGCTTACGATGCTCTGAAGCTGAGTCACAAGCGCCGCCCCGGCCACAATACTGTCTACCGTACGATTCGGCATACCACCATGTCCGCCCCGGCCGATAATATCAATGAAAAATTCATCAGCAGATGCCATAAGAGGTCCTGGCGCACTGCCCACAGTCCCCATTGGAAGCGGAGTCCACAAATGCAAACCATACACCGCATCCGCGCCTTCCAGCATACCCTCGGCAATCAACCCCTGTGCACCACCCGGGCATACCTCCTCCGCTGGCTGAAAAAGAAAACGCAGCTCCCCTTCTAACTCTTCAAGGCGGCTGCTATAGTATGAGGCTACACCCAGCAGTATTGAAGTGTGTCCATCATGCCCACAGGCATGCATAACCCCTTCATTTTGCGAAACGTAGTCATTCTTATTCTCCTCTTTAATAGGTAGTGCATCCATATCCGCGCGAAGGACTACCGTTTTCCCCGGCCGACGTCCTCGCAATATACCTGTTACACCATACCCAGACGTGCTTCTCCTAACTTCAATGCCGAATTCTGCTAACTTGTCTGCTATAAATGCTGACGTTTCCTTTTCATGAAAAGACAACTCCGGATGACGGTGTAAATGGCGTCTCCATTCCACGATCTCCGGCATGAGAGAATCAACCGCTAAGCTCTTCATACGTTCTCCATCCCCTTCTTCATAAACCCGCATCAACAGCATGCGACAGCAGTCCTGGACACTTTGTTCCAGCCGTACACGGCTATAATTATTTTATTGTAGCAGAAACGCAAAAAACTGGGTATCGTTAGGAAGTAGCTACTCTTGCACAACGTTTAGAAACATACTATCATGAGGTAGAACATCAGCAAACGGATCATGAATTCATCATTATACTTCATAAGGGGGATGTGCGTGCTATGATTTTTGAGAACACGGGCCTCGTAGGATTGAAGAGTGATCTTCTCTATCTGGACGAGAGTGCGACAAAGGCTGGCTTCATTCGCTGGCAATGGGAATACTATCGTGCCACTTACGACTGCAAAATTGAAGACCCTCAGGATGGCGGCGAATACTTTCTACGCATCAACACTCGCGCTGTCGAGGGGAAGCTGGAGAAAGCTGATGCCGTACTTGCAATTGAAGCCGTATACTTAGGGAAAGCAACATTCCCCCATGGCCTCGATTATGACTCCCCGGTACCTAAACCAGTATTGGACACTGCTGCTACTCGGATTCTCGAATTAAAGCAGCTGTTGGAGGCTTGAGTAACAGAAAGGGAAAGACGAAACAAAATGTCAGCCTGCCCAAAAGAGGAACACCCGATTTCCAACTACTTATCTTAACACTACTACTTGTGGGTTTCGGTCTAGTCATGGTCTTCAGTGCTAGCTCCAGTTTGACTTTAGCAAGCTCGAAGTTCAGTAATGACCCTCTATATTTCATGAAACGCCAAATGATCTGGATCGTACTTGGAATCGTTGTTATGTTTACAGCCATGAACATTCACTACAGTAAATTCAAGAAGTGGTATGTACCTATCTTTATCATCACCGTGATCCTCCTGCTATTTGTAGCCTTCTCCGAAAGAATCAATGGCGCCAAAAGCTGGTTAAGTATCGGAAAGCTAGGAATCCAACCTACCGAGCTCGCCAAAATATCGATTATCCTGTATCTCTCCGCACTGATTACCAAAAAAGGTGAAAGGTTTAGAGATTTCCGTACTGGATATATCCCTGTAATGGTTATCGTAGGTATAGTTGCCGGGCTTATTATGATGCAGCCAGATTTGGGGTCTTGCCTTATTCTCGTGGCTACCAGCGGACTTGTCATTTATGCAGGCGGTGCCAGTATGAAGCATATCCTAGGTTCTATCGCTCTCTTGGTGTTAGGTGTAGGAATAGTTATGGGGGCTAAAGCGGCGATTGATTCTCTTGCCCCTGCCTCCGAAAAAGTAGTCGCTAATCAAGACTATAAAAAAGGTCGAATTCAAGCTTTCATAGACCCCTATCAGGATCCTGAAGGTGAAGGGTATAATATTATTCAGTCTTTGACCGCTCTCGGACAAGGTGGAGTCAGTGGCTCTGGCTTTGGCAAAAGCATTCAAAAGCTGGATTATCTTAAATACCCGTATACGGACTTTATTTTTCCTGTGATTGGTGAGGAATTTGGATTTATAGGAACGGCATTATTTCTGATGATATACCTGTATTTTATCTGGCGAGGTATTCTAATCGCACTAAGGTGTAAGGATCCCTTTGGTACGCTCGTTGGCATTGGTATTATGGGGCTTATTGCTATTCAAGCCTTTGTCAATATTGGTGGTGTAACGAAGACCATTCCGCTTACCGGTGTAACTTTGCCATTTATCAGCTATGGCGGCTCTTCACTTCTTGTGAGTATGCTGTCCATGGGAATAATGCTGAGCATTTCAAGAGAAACCAATCTTCCGGCTAAAGAGGAAGTCACGAAATCTGTAACTACAGTTAGACAAGTTCGTTCCCGGTAAGATTCATAAATCCGGATATGACGGCATATATAAAAAAGCAGTCCAAGTTAAATTTCTTGGACTGCTTTTTTATGTACAAGCTCTTTAGCATTAAGCAATTTCATCGTTCTTAAAGGCTACGCCTTCAACTTTGACATTCACCTCAACAATATGAAGTCCAGTCATGCTCTCCACAGCCTCGCGTACGTTCTGTTGAAGCATCCGGCACACTTCATGTATCGGTGTTTCATAGAGAACTATAATACGCAGATCCACAGCTGCTTCTAGCTGTCCCACTTCAACGGTAACGCCCTTTTGAACGTTCTTACCACTTAGACGCTTCGCCCAGCCTTCTGATAGGCCACCTGACATGGCTGCAATTCCTGGAGTCTCCAAGGCAGCCAATCCGGCAATTTTCGAGACGACGTCATTTGAAATTCGAATATTTCCCATTTCCAATTGAAGTTGTTCTGCCATGCCATATCCCCCCTAAACTCATTATCAATTATTGTAATTCCTAAACAGGCTAAAAAGCAAATCAGTTTCTCGCTTTCTCGTTTACACTTAGGAATAATTTGGGTATATTGATTATGAATTGATCCTGAATACATAGATTGGAGTGTACTTTACATTGAAAAAATGGATTTCACCAGCTTTGCTGGCAATCACCTTTATCCTTAGTGCCATAGGCCATTATGCAGATTGGGACCACACGCTTCAGTTCGTTCTCTCTGCAGTAGCCGTTGTGTTCGTGGCTGGCTTTCTGGGCCGCGCCACAGAAAGTGTGGCACATTATGCTGGACAGCGGTTAGGCGGCTTCCTAAACGCTACCTTCGGTAATGCCGCAGAACTAATCATTGCCTTTTTCCTTGTGAAGGAAGGACTGTTCGACATGGTGAAAGCCAGTCTTACCGGTTCCATTATTGGCAATCTGCTGCTTGTCCTAGGTTTAAGTATTTTCGCTGGTGGGATGAAGTTCAAAGTGCAGAACTTTAACGTAACCCTCGCTGGTATGAACGGTTCCCTTATGATCGTAGCGGTGATCGCTTTATTTGTACCGGCTATGTTCTTCAATACCCATTCCATTACTGAAAAAGATACAGACGTGCTCAGTTTAATCGTTGCCGGGCTGCTCATCGCCTCCTACATGGCCTGGTTAATCTTCTCTATGATTACGCACAAGAAACATCTAGAGGACGTTACAGAAGACGGTAAGGAAGAAATGGCTCATGAGCATGCGCCTAAGTGGTCCAGAAACCGATCCATCCTTTATCTGCTTCTTGCTACCGTAATGGTAGCCTTTGTGAGTGAGTGGCTGGTAGGGACGCTTGAGACACTAACTGAGCGCTTTGGATTTAGTGAACTGTTTGTAGGCGCCTTCCTCGTGGCAATCATCGGTAATGCCGCAGAACATAGTGCAGCCATTATGCTGGCTATGAAGAATAAAATCGGTGCAGCAGTAGAAATCGCCGTCGGGAGTAGTCTTCAAATTGCACTATTTGTAGCGCCTGTACTTATCTTCGCCAGTTATTTTATGGGTGACACTATGGACATTGTGTTTACAACGATCGAAATTGTCGCCATTGGCGTCGCCGTCTTTATTGCCAAATCAATCACTCAGGATGGTTCGACCAACTGGTATGAGGGTCTCTTGCTATTAACGGTTTATCTAATTCTTGGAGTCTCCTTTTATCTAGTATAAATACTCCCCATTCATTTCTATAATTCTCAAAAAAAAAACGCACATGAGTGACGATCTGTCCTCATGTGCGTTTCTATGAATACTATAAATCAAAACTTATTCTTCTTTTGCTTTGTTATTCAATGCCTCATAGAGTACTGCTAAATTCCGCTCCAGCTTACTCAGCACCATTTTACCGGTAATCTCTGGCACCAAACCTGCTCTAACCGCAAAATCGACCTCTCTTGAGAAACCGTACATTTGGGTATCGAGCACTTCCTCATAGAGAGGGCAGTAGCGTGTTGCCAGATTTTCCATCTGCACTTCAATAAGTTGCTGAATTTTATCGGCATCTTCTTGTAGAAGATTGATCGCTTTAAGATTAAACTGTTCCTGTAATTCCGACGAAGTCATGCCTCTTCCCCCCCATGTCCAAAAGTTAAGCTGCTTTTACTATTTTACTTAATATTAGTCGAAATCGGATATCAATACAACAATTCTGTTTATACTAACCATTTATTTGAAAGAAGCAGCTATGTTGTTTATAAGGGATAGCATTAGTTCCTCATCTATTTCTAGTAAAAACGCCCCACCGTAAATCGGTAGGACGTCTTTACATACAACTATTACTCAGCTACAACTGTAAAGTTCAAACCGTGTTTAGCAAAAACTTCACTCATTGCCTTCTTAGCTTCTTCTGCATCTGTTCCGTGAACATGAAGCTCGTAGCTTTGGCTTGATACCAAAGTCGTGAACAAACCAAGGATACTCTTAACATCAATGTACTTGTTGTCCGCTTGAAGAACGATTGAAGAGTTGAACTGGCCTGCCGTTTGAGCAATATCAACGATTGCCGCATTGTTACTGGACATAGAAATCCCTCCGCAACTTGATTATGAAACATAAGTCATTTGTAATCATTTCTTATGATACCTTGAATCCGCTTACTTGTGCAAGGTGTTTTCTTACTTTTACAGCTTATTTCAAGTTTTCAGGATTCAGACCTTCCAGTTCTGGTAACACGAAGATTCCATCTTTACGGATTAATACATCGTCAAAATAAATCTCCCCGCCGCCATAGTCTGGACGTTGGATTAATACAAGATCCCAGTGAATGGAGGACCGGTTTCCGTTATCTGTAACATCATATGCTTGTCCTGGTGTAAAGTGCAGGCTGCCTGCAATTTTCTCATCAAACAGAATGTCATTCATTGGGTGCAAAATATAAGGGTTAAAGCCTATGGCAAATTCTCCAATGTGACGTGCGCCGTCATCTGAATTCAGGATTTCATTCAAGCGAGCGGAGTCATTGCTAGTTGCTTCAACAATTTTACCATTCTCGAATTTGAATTTGATATTTTCAAAAGTTACTCCATTATAAACGGACGGTGCATTATAACTGATCATTCCATTTACAGAATCACGAACAGGAGCGCTGTAAACCTCGCCATCCGGAATATTCTTTTGTCCAGAGCATTTCTCTGCACCGATTCCTTTGATGGAGAACTTAAGATCTGTTCCAGGACCTGAAATATGTACCTTATCTGTTCTGCGCATGAGATCAGCCAATGCATCCTGAGCCTTGTCCATTTTGGCGTAATCCAAATTACACACTTCGAAATAAAAGTCCTCAAATGCCTCTGTACTAATATTTGCAAGCTGAGCCATACTCGCATTGGGATAACGTAATACTACCCACTTTGTATGCTTCACGCGTTGTTCACTATGCACTGGATGGGAATACAAAGAATTATACAATTTCATATTTTCTTCTGGAACATCGGACAGGTCATTTACATTCTCACCTGCACGGATGCCGATATAGCAATCCATTTGCTTCATCCGGTTCAAGTCAATGTCAGCCCATGTCTGAAGACTCTCACGTGTTGCATATTTAAGCATGCTGCGTAGGACGGTACGATCTGTCAACTGTACAAAAGCATGACCGCCAGCTTTACCGATTTCCTCAACAACAGCTTTGATTAAATCTCTTTCATTGCCAATCATTTCTACAAGCACGTTCTCACCTGGCTGAACATCTACGGAATAACCTACAAGATTTGCCGCCAGCTTTTGAATTCTGGGATCTTTCATTGTGTACTCTTCCTTCCTCTGTCTGAAAAATAAGCATGCTGTTCTATTGTAGCACGCCCTTTATGGAGCGCAAGACCTGCTAAACAATGTAAAGATTAACGGTAACCTGTGAAATCCACTTTAGATACATAAGTTTCATTTTCAGATTTATTCATCATTTCACCGGAATAGCTTACTTTTCGATTCAAGGTAAGCCTTCTGGGAAGATTATGCTTCTTATCAACCGTTAGGTGGTAGACCGTTTCTACATTAGCCTGTTTCAGCTTTTGCTGTAGCTCATTATTTTTCTTCTGCCACAGCTTCTCCAAAGCTTCCGTCACTGCCTGATCAGCCTCTGCGTTGTTCTCTGCGGATTCAGGAACTTTAGGACGAAGGTTCTGCATTTCTTTCTCCAATTCAGCAGACAGCTGCTTCCTAGCTTCTGAAGGCGTCAATTCGATTCGCAGCACACTTGTCCCTCTGCCAGCTCCTGCCTCTTCGGTTACACTCTTCTCCATGGACTCAAGTTCCTCGAGTTGCTTTAACGGATTTAGCGCAGGTAATGGATTTCCCTCCTCCGAGGAATTTTCAGTGGTCTGAAGTTCCCATCTGCCCTCTTTTTTCTCTAACTGACTGTAATAAGGTTTCATAGCATATGCGTTACTCTTTAAGTCTTTAACGCCACCAGCAGCTGTTTTTTGGATCGTGGATTTATCTGGAAGAAGGGTGTACAACTTTACTTTTTTATGATCCTGCACTGTGCCTCCGTAGAACAATAAGGATTCAGGAACCGTTGTTCCCCCTCGTGTCAGCATATTCGCCCCTTCAAAAACAACCTCATCACTTCCAGCCATCCCTGCCAACGCCAAACTTAAATCTTCCTTCGCAGGTTTGTCTCTTATGACGCTACAGCCGCTAAATAACAGGCAATACAGTGTCAGAACTATAGGGAGGAGTCCTCCCTTAAGTAATAATAGCTTTCTCACGGACCTCAGGCCTTTCTCGGAGTATTTTACTTAAGTACAACCCACGCGTATAGGGTTCTCCCTTCCTGCAAGCCTTATACCGCAATTAGAGCCATAATAACTGCGCATATAAAAAAGAACCCCTGAGACTTTCCTCACGAGTTCTTAATATTGCTATCATTTTCTTTGGTATCAAAAACAACTTGGTTCCGACCGTTATTCTTAGCTTTATACAGCGCCATATCCGCTCGATAAAATAATGACTCAACACTTACTCGATCGTCCATCCAGCTCCATTCCGCTATTCCGCAGGATACCGTTACACTAGGTTCAGTTTCTTCCATAACGCGTTTGCGTATACGCTCAGCTACATAACCCGCCTGCTGCATTCCCATCAACGGTAAATAAACGGAGAGCTCCTCCCCACCCCATCTCGCGGCAATATCCCCTTGACGGATGGAAGATTTTACAATTTCACTAACCTCTTTTAGAATCTTATCGCCTTTTTGATGACCATAGGTATCATTCACGATTTTGAACTGATCAATATCCACAACAATTAAACAGCCGCAGAAGTCCGTAGACTGTCTTTCTTTTATCTCTTCGTCCAAATAATGACGAGCATAGAGACCTGTTAGGCTATCTCTGTTCGCAAGACGTCTGACTTCAGCATGTAGCCTGGCGTTACCTACTGCTAGACCTATATGTCCCGCCATCGCCTGCAACAGCCTGTAGTTGTCATAGGAAAAATAATGTGAATCTCGATGTGCCAGCATAATCGCACCTCGCACTTCTCCCCCCACACTAAGAGGTGTAGCAATCAGCGACTGTGAACCGGTAGCATTCATTAGTCGGGAAGTTGTCTTAGGATTATCTATGTAGTCAGACATAATCAGTGATTCACCTGTGGAATATACCTTTCCACCTAAACCTGCCCCTACTTCTAATACTTCATTCTGCAATGAGGGATGGTTGCAGGCAATAACTTCTAGGCCACCCTTTTCCTCATTCATATGTAAGATACAACAGTAATCTGCACCAAACATTTCAAGTAGCTCTTCAAACGCAAATTGAAAAATATCGCCTAATCGCAAGCTTTGATTCAAACGCTGGGTAAGCTCGTTACTCATGCGAAGCTCACGGATCAGCTGATTGGAGCGCTCATAAAGCTTGGCATTCTCAAAAGCAGTTCCAGCCGTATCGGCTACCATTGTGAGAAACCTTAAATCAACGTCAGGGAAGATTGGATTATCCATCACCATATGGAATACCCCATAAACCCCCTGCTTACCACCTAACGGAAGCCCTATTTCTACATTTCGGTGATCTTCATCACTAGTGTTCAGTGCAACACGTCCATCCTTGAACGCCCTGGCACAGACATCATCACTGGACATGTGGAAAGGTAAGGGTTTGACCTGCGGATTAGTGCTGCGATGATCTTGTGACATATACAGGTCGAGTCTGGCTCCAGGGTACATCGCAGAGATGCTATCAATAACTTCCGAAAGTACAGCATCAACATCAATATTGTCATGCATCCGCTGGACAATCTGAAATAACAATGAACGACGATTGCTTTCACGTTCTGCATGAATATGGGTACTTGCAAGATCAGCTACAAATATATGTTCAAACTTATGATAAAAACAGGTGCGGTAATGCAGCGACATAGCTTCTGCAGTATCTCTTCCACCCATTTCATATTGTTGCGTTGGCATAGAACAGCCCAAAAATGCAAAAATTTCATTATCGACGCGAGTGAATAGCGGTATAGTAAAAAAACTTAGATCCTTACCTTCTACGGTTAACGGAATGGCAGAGATTGATCCTGAAATTAAGCTGGAAGCCGCTGCCTGTTCCCAGTGCTGCCTCCATAGTTCTTGTTGACCCAAATTATTATTTAAATATTTACCTTCAAAATTCAGTACACACCATTCCCATGATCTGGAGAATGGGAGGACATCGAGCCCACCAAACCATTCATTGAAACTGTCTGCAATCAGATTTGCTAGATAAGGGAAGTCATGCGTTACTATTTCCGTTTCCCTAAGCCAGGCGGTGGGATCTTCGGAATCTCTACTAGCGTGTATGTTGTCCTGTAACAGCATACGGCTGTCTTTATGGACGTATGCTTTCTGCTCTGACATAACGAAGATCCCCTTTGCATCTTGATTAAGAAAACTATCTTCCCTAGTAACAACTAATTAACTATATTTTACTCCCTTTCTTTGTGCATTGCATTATATTTTCATCATTTCCGGGACTTTTTTTTAGGACCAAAGAACTATCGACAAAGATTGACAAAAACTCTTTTAATAAGCGCTTGACTTTGTATACTGTATTCATATAATATTTATTGTTGAACAAGACTGTAACAAGTCTTACTTGGGCGTAACGTTGTGTCACCCTCACGCATTTCGTTACTGCCAGGGCAGCGGCTGAACTTCCCTGGCAGTGTGGAAGCCATTAATGCTAATCACGGATACGAAATGCGGCGCAAATAGGCCCTACCCTGAAATTTCAATTATAAAGGAGTCTACTATAACATGGCACGTTACACCGGACCTAAATTCAAACTCAGCCGCCGTCTGGGCATTTCCCTAAGCGGTACAGGAAAAGACTTGAAACGCCCTTTTCCACCAGGACAACACGGAGCTAACCAACGCAGAAAAGTAAGTAACTACGGAATGCAGCTTTTGGAAAAACAAAAACTGCGTCACATGTATGGTTTGGGAGAGAAGCAATTTAAAACTCTCTTCACTAAAGCACAAAAACTTCCAGGTCTTGCAGGCGAAAACTTCATGTTCTTGCTTGAAAGCCGCTTGGACAACCTAGTTTACCGTCTTGGATTTGCTAACTCCCGTGCAGGTGCACGTCAGTTGGTATCCCATGGACACGTAACTGTTAACGGCAAAAAAGTCGACATCGCTTCTTACCGTGTAAGCTTGGGCGACGTTATCGGTCTTCGCGAAAGAAGCCAAAGCATGGCTTCCATCAAAGAAGCTCTTGCTAACCGTTCCCACCTTCCAGCTTACCTGGAATATGCTGAAGGATCTTTCGAAGGTAAATACATTCGTTTGCCAGAACGTTCCGAGCTTTCCCAGGATATCGATGAGAAACAAATCGTCGAGTTCTACAACCGTTAATATCTCGCTTATAGCGAGTATGGCCAAAGCCTCCGGATTTATCCGGAGGCTTTTTGTTATTCTAATAGGTAATGAACACTCCGACTGCATTCAAAATCGCCAATTTGTGCTATAATAATTCCGTTAAAAGGAGGAATTATCGTCGATGGTTCAAGAGAACAAGAAAAAAAACGTAAAGAAGCCTTCACCCCGCAGATCTGGGCTTAGCAGGTTCGGCTCTGTAGTTAAGTGGATGTTTATTCTTGGCATAATAGGCATTCTGTTCGTCGGTGGTGCAGCAGCAGGATATGTCACTTCCATGGTGAAAGATGAACCTGTTCGCTCTGAGGAAATGATTCAACAGCAAGTCGGGCAAAATGCGATCACCGGATTCGCATACTTCCGTGATGGCGCACCGATCGGCCAGCTTCGTACAGAAGAAGATCGAAGGCTCATTCAATACAACGACATCCCCCAGATTATTATTGATGCAGTTCTCGCTATAGAGGACAATAATTTCAATGAGCATAATGGCGTGGATTTCAAAGGCACCTTACGTGCCGTCAAACAAAAGATATTAAATGAATCTGTTCAGACCGGAGGCAGTACTCTTACTCAACAGCTCGCAAGACGTGTATTTCTCAATCTGGATCGAACAGAAGACCGCAAAGCAAAAGAAATTCTACTTTCACTTAGACTAGAGCGCTTCTTGACCAAGCAAGAGATTTTAACGGCTTATCTGAACAAGGTTCCGTTCGGTAATGGCTCGAATGGCTATAACGTATTTGGGATTAAAGCTGCATCCAAAGGTATATTCGGTCTGGATGATCTAGACAAGCTGAATATTGCCCAAGCGGCGTATTTGGCCGGCCTTCCACAGCTCCCTTCCGCTTATTCAGCATTCAATGGCGTTGGAGAATTTAACGCAAAGGCGTTCAACAGAGCTATGGATCGTCAACAGCTTGTACTTCGTCGTATGCTGGAGGAGAACAAGATCACAACCTCCCAATATGATGAAGCACTCAAATTCGATATTAAAAGCTCTCTCGCTCCTCACACTAAGAAAGCCTATGCTACATATCCATACCTGATGATGGAGACGGAGCGTAAAGCAGCTGAGATTATTTTGTCACTAAATGAAGAGAAAAACAGTACAACCGATACCACTAGCTCTAGTGATAATGCCATACTTCTTGAGGAAGCAAGACAACAGTTAATGACTGGCGGTTACCGAGTCTATACCACGATTGATAAGAAAGTATACAGTGCAATGCACAGTATTTCCGAAGATAGCAGTAATTTCACCAAGGACAGCAAAACAAAAGGTATTGAACAGACGGCTGGTATATTGATCGACAACAAGACCGGAGCCATTCTGGGTATGATTGAGGGCCGCGATTTTAATATCGAGCAAATGAACTATGCAACCCAAATGGTCCGGCAACCTGGCTCAACGATGAAGCCGATTTCAGCATACTTACCTGCCTTAGATGCAGGACTGATTCAACCTGCCGGGATCTTAGATGATGCTCCAATCATTTTGAAGGATGGCGGGAAAGGCTTCCATATTCCTAAAAATGCAAACAATCGCTATCAGGGTTTAGTTACGGCTCGCTATGCACTTAATAAATCCCTCAACCTACCGGCACTTAAACTATTTAACGAAAAGGTCGGAATAGAGGATGCTTGGGCCTTTACTAAAAAGCTAGGGATCACTACACTCACTGAAGATGATTACAGAGCGCAGACTGGGGTTATAGGTGGTCTTCGATACGGTACATCCGTTGAAGAATTAACCAATGCCTATTCCGCCATTGGCAATCAGGGAGCATTTAATGATGCTTATATGATTGAGAAGATTGTGGATTCGGAAGGCAAGATCGTTTATCAGCACAAGGTTAATCCTGAACAAGTATTCTCTGAGCAGACTGCTTATCTAATGACCGATATGCTGCGTACAGTAATTACAGAAGGTACTGCAAGTACAGTAAGAAGAGATTATAAACACTTTAAAGACGTTCCGATTGTAGGTAAGACTGGCTCCACTCAGAACTACGGAGATGTCTGGTTCATGGGCTACACCCCTGATGTCACACTTGGCATGTGGGTTGGTTATAAGGAACAAATTAATACCCTTACAGGAGATACACAGAAACGACAAGCACAGACCTTATGGGCTAAAGTCCTGAATGCTGTTATTGATAAGCAGCCAGACTTGTTCGTTACAGACAAATTCGCACAACCTGAGGGAATTATCAAAAAGACAGTTTCCGCATACAGCGGTAAACTGCCAACGGCCCTAACTGACAAATTCACAACGGATCTTTTCAATGTGAAATATGTACCTAAAGAGAGCGACGACGGGATATCCAAAGCCAAATATATTACTTACAATGGCGTCAATTATATCCCGCTCGAAGGTACACCGGAGGATTTCCTAAAAGAAAAAATCGTAGTTAAACGCGATAAACCGATCCAGGAATTAGTTAAGGAGCTCTTGGCAGCTTTCCCTAAAATGAAGGAGCATAAATCGCTGGAGTATTATATGCCAGCGGATGCCAAAACAGATTTCCCTACTGAAGTCGATCCACGCGTGGACGATGGCTCTGCTCCTACTGCCCCTGGAAATGTCAGTGTCTCTTACAGCACTGGAAAAGCTGTGATCAGCTTCTCTCCAAGCGGCTCTCCAGATGTCGTCGGATACCGCTTATACCGTTCTTTAAACGGCGGGTCATTCCAGAAGCAAGCTGTAATTATGGCTGACGAGAGCAAGGTATTCTCGCCAGGAACGCCTGCAAGTGCCAATGCAACATTCTATGTCAGTGCTGTTGATGTCGCAGGTAATGAGACAGCTTCTGGCAGCGTTGCTGGAGGCACTACACCAACTCCGGAAGCAACACCAACTCCGGATCAACAACCGGAGACAACGCCTCCTACAGACTCTGAGAGTACACCAGGAGAGGATATTGAGATTCCAGGAACCATTCTTCCTACGCCTACTTCAACACCATCTGGCGAAGGTAGCAGTAACGGAAACAGTAATAGTGGCAAAGCCGGCAATACGACTGGAAACCATTAACCGGTAGTCAAGAGAATAACTTTACACAGCAAAACACCGTTCCCTTTAATTCATAAGGGAACGGTGTTTTTTTATGATCCATTCTAATCTTCTATCGTTGATAAATCACCAGTTGGGAGATGAAGCTCCCAAGCCTTTAATACGCGCCGCATGATCTTACCTGATCGTGTCTTAGGAAGTTTATCCTTAAATTCGATCTCTCTCGGTGCAGCATGCGCAGATAGTCCGGCTTTAACAAATGCCGCGATCTCCTCTTTGAGAGCAGCTGTAGGAGTATAGCCTTCTCTCAGCGAAATGAAAGCCTTGATAATTTCCCCACGCACCAGGTCTGGTTTACCAATTACACCCGCTTCCGCCACAGCTGGATGCTCTACCAATTTACTCTCCACTTCAAAAGGTCCTATACGCTCACCAGAAGAGTTGATAACGTCGTCAATCCGTCCTTGAAACCAGAAATATCCATCATCATCCATATAAGCAGAATCACCAGAAATGTACCAACCAGGAATGCGGAAATACTCCTCATACTTCGCCTTATTGTTCCAGATCGAATTCATCATGGATGGCCAAGGCGTCCGTATTGCAAGATTCCCCATTGAGAATGGTGGGAGAACATTGCCTCGATCATCTAAAATCGCTGCTTCAATGCCTGGCAACGGACGGCCCATAGAGCCTGGTTTGATATCCATTCCAGGATAGTTGCAGATTAGTTGCGCTCCCGTCTCTGTCATCCACCAAGTATCATGAATGCGCTGGTTGTAGAATTTATCTCCCCACCGCACCACTTCAGGATTTAATGGCTCTCCAACAGACAGGACATGGCGCAGGCTGCTCAAATCAATTCCCTGAATGGAACTCTCGCCCGCACCCATCAACATACGAAATGCTGTAGGTGCACTGTACCAAACACTAACCTTATTTCGTTCAATCGTCTTATACCAATCCTGAGGACTAAAACGTCCTCCTCTCACGACATTCGTTACGCCATTTAACCAGGGTGAAAATATTCCGTAAGATGTTCCTGTCACCCAGCCCGGATCAGCTGTACACCAGTAAATATCATCCGGACGTAGATCCAGCACCACTCTACCTGTATAATAATGTTGAATCATTGCTCTTTGCACATGATAAACGCCTTTAGGTTTTCCTGTAGAACCAGATGTATAATGCATGATAAGGCCATCGTCCAGGTCAAGCCATTCCAATTCGAGCTCAGAAGATGCGTTATCCATCTCCTCAGTAAAACCTAAGTTACCTTGCTCGATATCAGTGGTGCCGCCTACTAGAAAAATATGACGCAAATTCGGAAGCTCATCTCGCTTCACACGATGAAGTAGCTCCGGTGTAGTAACCAAAGCAACCGCACCACTATCTTCCAGCCGGTCCTTAACTGCTGTCTCCATAAAGGCTTCGAACAGAGGACCCGCTATTGCCCCAATCTTCAGAATGCCTAGTAAACTAAAATATAGTTCCGGTTGACGAGGCATAAAAATAAATACCCGATCTCCCTTACCGATACCATATTTACGCAATACATTTCCGAACCGATTCGACCGTTCCTGCAGATCGGCAAATGTATAGGATTCATCCCGCACCGCATCACTGTAGAGCAGGGCCGTTGCCGCTCCCCGTCCTTCTTGAACGTGGCGATCCACTGCTTCATGTGCCATATTAACCTTTCCAGTGTCATACCATGAGAAGTTACGTTCAACATCCTCCCACTTAAAATTGGCTACTGCCTGGGTGTAATCAGACATATTGGAGCTCTGCACACGGCCAGGCAAAATTTCGCTATGGACTTGACCCATCACTCTTGCCTCCCTCACTCGTTTGATTTAAGCTTTAAGGGTAAGACTCTTTTCTTAGATAATGATGTCAATGCACTGAATGTGAATTTTTTATGTCTGAATTAGTATAACATAGCAAACGTTTACATTCCATATTTTATCATCCGGAAGGAGCACGGCTATGGAACATCGTAAAATCCCTGTTTCCCATACGCTTTCATATAAAGGCAGGACACTAACAATAAGTGGCCCCCGATCTCCACAGGACCTCAAAGCCCTCCACATGCATCATGATCTTGATGCCTTCCGCAAGCCGATTGAACAGCATGAAGCTCTCATAGAGATTGCTAGCCTGCCAGAAGGACGAATAATTACAGCTGTAGAGGATGGCACTATAATAGGCTATGTAACCTTTCATTATCCGGATGAAATGGAGCTTTGGTCACAGGGTGGAATGATGGATCTAATTGAGCTTGGAGCTATTGAGGTGAGTAATGATTATAGGGGAGCCGGACTAGGCCGGCTGCTGATTTCCACTGCTTTTGAGCAAGAGCAATTAGAGAATTGTATCGTCTTTACAACAGAGTATTATTGGCACTGGGATTTAAAAGGAAGTGGACTTGATGTGTGGGCTTATCGTCAAATGATGGAGCGGCTAATGAAAACTGTAAATATGGTTTGGTATGCTACAGATGATCCCGAAATCTGTTCACATCCAGCAAACTGCCTAATGGTTCGTATTGGACAAGAGGTACCTATGTCCTCACAGGAGACTTTCGACAGAGTACGCTTTAGACAGCGCTTCATGTACTAAACGAGTATTAAAGATGCTGCAGCATATATTCTAATATAGAATGTGAGCGCCCCGAGGCTTCCACCGTGAACTCCTTAAAACTCACATTTGCTGACCCGTCAGACTTATCAGACATCGAACGAATTATAACAAAGGGAGTGGCGTTCATCACACACACTTGTGCAACCGCCGCCCCTTCCATCTCCACGCACGCTCCGTCCAATTCCTCTCTTAATTTGGCTACAATCTCCGCATTAGAAATGAATTGATCACCTGAAAGTACTTTGCCGATCAAGTACTTTTGGCCTAGCTCGTTACACGCCCTCTCAGCAAGGCGTACCAATGAAGAGTCTGCCTGAAAGACAGAATGATCCTGATAAGGGATTTCACCTTTTGAAAAGCCAAGTGCTGTAGCATCCATATCATGCTGAACACAAGTAGATGATATAACAATATCTCCAATATTCAACTCAGGGTGCACAGCACCAGCAACCCCAGTAAACAACACACGAGTCACACCAAAAGAATCAATTAGAATTTGTGTTGTAACTGCCGCATTCACTTTACCTACCCCAGATTTACACAGCACTATAGACTTTCCAAATATATTTCCTATGTAATAATGAATGCCTGCCTTGACCTTCGTCTCCTGATTTTCCATCCTTTCTAGTAGTAGCTTAATCTCTTCATCCATCGCACCAATTAATCCGATTATTTCAGGCAAAGATAACGCCTCCTCCGATGATTTACTCTGTAAAAAACATAAAAAGCTCCAAAAGGAGCTTTTTACGGAAATACTGTTTAGTTCTTAAATTACTTATTCAGATGATTAACAGACAGGCGGAGAATCGTTTCATGAGGCAGGATAACCCGCGGATTCTCAACCGTCTCTTTCTTCATGAGTTTCGTCAAAAGTCTCATTGCTACCGCACCTAGGTCATACATAGGCTGGGCTACTGTCGTCAACAATGGACGAACCATCGAAGCCATACGGATGTTGTCCACACTAATAATGGAGAAGTCATCCGGTACTTTCAGACCTTCATCTTGAATACTGTGAATTGCACCAATAGCCATCTCGTCGGTTGCGGCAAAAATAGCGGTTGGCTTCTTCTTGAGTCCAAGGAAATACTTCATGGCTTCGACACCAGATTCATAGCGGTAGTTACCGATACGAACTAAATCCTCTTGGTATTCGATTCCAGCCTGTTCAAGGGCTTTCTTATAACCATGGAAACGCGCATATCCATTCGCAGGATCCTGCAATGTACCACTGATCATTGCGATTTCACGGTGACCGTGACGAATCAATGTATTCACTGCATCAAAAGCAGCGGTTTCATGATCGATGTCAACGGAAGGATAAGTCCCCTTCTCATCCCGTGTAGCACATAGGACAATCGGAACTGCAGAAGTCTGGAAAGCTTGAATATGTTCATCAGTTACCGTACCACCCATGAAGAGCAGACCATCGACCTGTTTCTCCAAAAGGGTATTGATGACACGGATTTCCTTTTCTTTACGCTTATCCGCGTTACACAATATAATATTGTAATGATACATATTCGCGATATCTTCAATCCCGCGTGCAATTTCTGCAAAAATCGAGTTTGAAATATCAGGGATGACAACCCCAACGGTTGTCGTTTTCTTACTGGCAAGTCCTCTCGCCACGGCATTGGGACGATATCCCAAACGCTCAATCGCTTCAAAAACTTTCTTCCGGGTCTGCGGTTTCACGTTAGGGTTATTGTTCACAACCCGTGATACCGTAGCCATAGATACGCCTGCTTCTCGAGCTACATCGTAAATGGTTACCGTCAAATTACTCTCTCCATTGCGATAAATTTTATCGTTCGACTAATTAAAAATATGATACGACACTTTGTACAATTGTGCAATGATAACGCTTCATTTTCCTTTCAAAATTTCTTTCAAGGATGAAGACGTAACCCCTAATTACAATTTTTGACTAGTGTAGGTCTCCCTATTCACGAGCACAATAATGTAACTTCTATCTATCGTAACAAAAAGTGAGTGAAAAATCCAACATTCCGTGAAAGTTTTTCATTATTTTCACAGAATGTTTTAATAATTTGCGTTTTTAGTCGTTTGGAACGTTAATTGAGACAGCCTTCGACTAGTTTCTTCCATCCAATTCTGGTCTTCGAGCCCCTCAGCAAGTCGGTATAGATCAAGTAACATATCCACTCTAGCCTGAATTGTCTCTCGGATAGCCAACTCTAATTCTTGAAATCCGCCGACAATAAACTCTGTCAAAGATTCTTTTAGGACACTAGCTAATTCATTTCTTTGAGTAAACGAAAAATCTTGTCTTGGCAAATCCGCATTCAGTTCTTTCACTAGCTTTCCTAGATCTGCTTTAATAAACAACAAGGGCTCGTAACTAGTACATTTCGGACAAGTATAGACAGGGACATTTGTAATCTTCACCTTCGTATTAAAAATCAATGAATGCATATGTAAGTTCATGAGGCCACCACAGCTGCACAACTTTTCCATTAAATTATCTGTATACATCTTCTACACCTCTTGCAAGAAATGAATTAAGTACAAAGTATGACTTTTCAATTTCTATATTCGACCTCTCTCGATTAAAACCCTCCTTAATTGCATATAATGATTAAATTGGCAATTCGTCTATAATTTACAACACTCCAGATGACTTCGTATTTTAAATTTGATAGAATATGAAGGATCATGTGATACGAAAGGAGCTTTACAAAATGAGACTAGCTGGCAAAAAGGTCATAGCACTCGTAGACGATGAATTTGAAGATTTGGAGCTCTGGTATCCCGTGTACCGAGTAAGAGAAGAAGGCGCTGAGGTTCACTTGGCAGGTTTGGAAAAAGATAAAACATATATCGGCAAATATGGTGTGCCTGCAAAAGCAGAGTACTCCTGGGACGATCTTAATGCCGCAGATTATGACGGGATTTTAGTTCCTGGCGGCTGGGCCCCTGATAAAATCCGCAGATACAGTGCCGTACTAAAGCTTGTGCAGGATTTCAATGCAGCTAAGAAACCTATTGGGCAAATCTGCCACGCAGGTTGGGTATTAATTTCTGCTAAAATTCTCGAAGGTGTAACCGTCACCTCTACACCTGGCATCCGTGATGACATGGAGAATGCCGGAGCGATATGGAAGGATGAAGCTGTGGTTACGGATGGACATATTATTTCTGCTCGCCGCCCGCCAGATCTGCCGCCTTATGGTAAAGCTTTTTGCGATGCGTTAGCTGGGGAATAAAATACGGAAGATTTATACTCTAACAATTAAACAAGCCCTGTTTCTCACTAAACGTGAAGAACAGGGCTTTAGATTTAATTCGCTCGACATCCGAGTTACTTACTTCATTCGAATGGACGCTTTCTCCTTGATTACGTTTGGATAAGAATTAAACCAGAAAGTCAACGGTTGGGGTAACTTCTCCTTACCTACATTGAAGAAATAGGTTATTGTAGTTCCCTTACTACTTTCATTAAACTCTCTATACCCTGAGTAATCATTTTTGATAGTTTCCATCATATGCCCGCTTCCAGAGCTATCTTCAAAATAATCGCTCAATCCAAAACCTCTATCATTAAGCGAGTCCTCCTCTTCTTTAGGAATAAAGTAATCTAACACCAAAATTCCCTGCTCTTCGTTCTCCATTCGTTTGGAAATCGTCAGATTGTTATCGGGTACCTTCAGAATCTGCTGTGTTTCGGTATTAATCACAAGCTCCAGCTTAGATAGATCTAGAGCAGAAATCCCTTCAATTTCAAACTTAATCGGATCATCAGGTCTCATATTATCATTATGATAAATATTCGATCCACTTACCCACATTAACTCCTCTTGTTGCTCTCCTTTTCCGATGACAAGCGTAGGTGAAAGCATATTAAATATCCTCATTGTATTCTTTTGGTCATATCTTTCCCGCATATAAATACCCGTAGGTCCAATATAGATATTCTCCATGTTAATTTGCTGTCCGGCGATGGACAGATTATCCTTTAGATCAACTCTTTTTCCTTGAATATAAACCTTGTTGGTATCCATTAGAATCTGAATGTTTAAAGATTTAAGCTCACCGCTTGATAAAGCTGGATCATCAGGTGCCGGAAGCAACCTTAGAGAAATATTCAACGGGTCTTCCAACTCATCCTGATATTCATCCCATACGATTTGCTCGTACATACGAGTTGTCCCAGGAGATCCAACCTCTTGTGCGTTAATAGTGCTAAACCCGCTGTATCCTGTGCGATAAATATTACTTTCAGGAGTCTTTTTCAAGGATAGTCCAAACAGTTGCATTTTCCGATCTGTATTGTTTTCAATTGTATACAGAACCGCAATTCCTCTTCGATCGGCCATAATTCCGTTAACCGTCCACTTTATTCCGTCCACCTCAGCTGAAGAAATATTTACTTCCTTCATTATTCCCGCATCAAGTGCTGATGTTATAGTCAGATTATTAGCGATAATGGGTCTAAATACCTCAAGCTTCCCCCAGCTTTTTGGTGGTAACTGCGCACGAACAGGATTGGCCATCTGATGTACCCATGGGACAATAATCAATAAGGCGATAGTTAAGACCGCCAACGCAACAACAGCGTATCTTTTTCTAAAAGCCAACCTTTTACGGTTACCTTGTAACATCCCCTTACGGATCGCCATGTCCAGTTTAACTTCCGGGATTTCCTCAGCCTCAATATTGATTTTCTGAAAATAATCGTTCAGCAGCTGTTCTTCCGACTCAGCCATAAAATAGCTCCCCCTTCCGTTTCATTTTGTCACGCAGTTGTTTTAGTCCCTTGTTCAGCCAAGTCTTCACGGTACCCTCCGGTTTATCGAGAACCTCTGCTATTTCTGAAAGAGTCATATCCTTGTAATATTTGAGTATAAGCACCTGCCGATACTTCGGCTTAACCCCATCCAGCGCTTGTTCCATATCCAACCTGCGGTCACTCTTCATCTCCATAACCCCTACATCACTTCGAGCAACTTCTGCGACAGCCTTCCTATTTCTGCGCTTCAACTCATCATTACAGCAATTGATCAGAATACGAGTTAACCAAGGAGCAAACTTCTCGGAGTCCTTTAAGCTTTTACGTTTAATCCATGCGCGGCAGGTTGCCTCCTGCAAAACTTCTAAAGAATCCGCTTCGTTTCGCAAATAGCTGTAAGCAATGCTGTATAGCTTTTTTTTCTGTTCAGCTACCAGCTCGTAGAATGTATCTTCTTCCGTAGCAACTATTTCCATTTCGTCTTTAATAATGTGTTCCATGCTTGTTTTGTCCTCCCCCCTTGCTTTCACGCATAAATCATTCCTGTACAACATGCTCTATGTATAGACTGCGCCGAAGCGCAAACGGTTTTGTTTTTTTATAACAATCTAGTACAAAAGAAAAAGGCCCGGCAAGAATGCCGAACCTTGATGTGAACTTGATGATGTAGCGCTTGATAACCTATGAAGAAGCTTTCTCCTTTGTTTCCACGCTTGATCCAAGTGTAATACCACTTTTTTGAGCATAAGCACTTAGGATTTCTTCCGTCTCCGAGCTTGTACGATGATGGAAGCAAGCTTTGGCAACCCTTGTAGCGTCTATAGCCAGTGTATTCAGGGTACGGTGTTTAACCTTAAGCAGTGCCTGCGGCGACATGCTAAGATCACTAATCCCTAGCTCCAGCCAAAGTGGCAAAGAACGTTCATCTGCTGCCATTTCACCACATACACTTATATCTATTTTTGCATTACGCGCTGCTTCTACAGTCATACGGATCATTCGCAGAACCGCTGGATGATATGGATGATACATATGCGCAATTTGTTCATTCATACGGTCTACGGCTAGTACATATTGCACCAAATCGTTCGTACCAATACTGAAAAAATCTACTTCCTCAGCCAGTAAATCCGCAATCATAACCGCAGCTGGAACTTCAATCATAATACCGACTGGAATATTCCGATTAAAAGGTATGCCCCTAAGCTCCAGTTCAGCCTTCACTTCTTCCAATACAGCTTTTGCCGCTTGTACTTCTTCTACGGAAGATATCATAGGGAACATTAGCTTTACATTCCCATATGCACTCGCCCGCAAAATGGCGGTTAGCTGAGTTTTGAACATATCTTGTCGATTCAAGCTGATTCGAATGGCACGATAGCCAAGGAACGGATTCTGCTCTTCTGGCAGCTGGAAGTAATCCAGATGCTTGTCCCCGCCTATATCCAGCGAACGGATCACAACCATATTGCTGCCTACCTTCTCGACAACCTGTTTATACACTTCGAATTGTTCATCCTCCGTCGGAAAAGAACTGCGATCCATATAAAGAAACTCTGTACGGAATAGACCTACACCCTCAGCTCCATACTTGAGCGCTAAATTCAGTTCTTTGACGGAGCTGATATTACCGGCCAATCGCAGGTTAACGCCATCTTTAGTGACGGCATCGACTGTAGCAAGCAATTCCAGTTGTTCTTTCTTTTTATGCTGCTTATTTCGAAGAGACACATATTCATTGATCGTTACCTCATCAGGATGAATTTGCACAGATCCGGTGTCTCCGTCTATCACGAGCATGTCTCCGGTCTGAATTGGGTTAGACAAATTATTCTCCAAGCCTGCTACGAGCGGAATGCCCAGCGCACGAGCCATAATGGAGGAATGTGAGGTTTTACCGCCCATCATAGTAACAATACCTAGAACATAAGTTGGGTTCAAGTGAGCTAACTGGGAAGGAGACAACTCCTTCGCGACGAGAATATATGGCTGTGTATCCGATGGCAGCGTGACTTCAGGAGCACCTAAAAGATGCTTTAACAGACGGTTACCGACATCCTTGATATCAACCGCCCGCTCCTTCATGTATTCATCATCCAGCAGATCAAACATCGCTACAAAATGATCAATCGCTTCCTTAACAGCTACTTCCGCCGCCTTATACTGGCGTTCAATAATCCCCCGGATTTCACTCATAAACACCGGATCATCCAAAATCGCCAGATGAGCATCAAAAATGCTGGATTCCTCTGGACCGACTACTTCTCTGAATTCTTTTTTGATGAATTCAATCTCGTCCTTAGAGGTACGGATACCTTCGTATAAACGCTCAAACTCCTTAGCTAGATCCACTGGGTTCACTTGTGTGTCTGGTAAGCTCCACTCCCAGTTCGGTAAGACAAAGGCCTTCCCGATAGCTACACCTGCTGCTGCGCCTATGCCTTGTATCATCCTTCTATCCCTCCAACGTTACTTTCATGTAAGACTACGGACATTACTGAAGATTGCCCCTTTTTAACATTTTTAAATGGAGCATAGCTCCATGATTTTACTCGATCAGGATTCGTAATCACCATTGGTGTAGCCAGTGAAGCTGCATGCTCACGCAAATAAGCGAGGTCGAATTTAACAAGCAATTGACCTGGTTCCACACTGTCGCCTTCTTTTACAACCGCCTCAAATGGCCCTTTAAGCTGCGAAGTGTCGATCCCTATATGCATAAGTACCTCCAGCCCTTCCGGTGTAGCAATACCAACGGCATGCATTGTAGGGTAGACGTGCATAACTTTCCCGAATACAGGTGATGTAAGCTCCCCTTTTTCCGGCAAAAATGCAACTCCATCACCCACTAGCTTCGCTGCAAAGATGTGATCCGGTACTTCCTCAATGGGCATCATTCTACCCTGCATCGGAGAACTGAACAACACCTGCGGCAAATCACGAAGCATTAGCTTATTAATCTCCTCGCGGATAAGCTCTGAATACGTACCAAATACTACCTGAACATTCCCGCCACCGAGCTTGATAATCCCAGCAGAGCCAAGACCTTTTAGCGCCCCCGTATCTATATATCGATCATTATGGACGGTTAGCCTCAAACGAGTGATACAGGATTGTACTTGTACGATATTCTCCTTGCCACCAAGCGCCTCCAAGATCAGTGGTGCCTGATATGGGATATTGCCTGCCCAATCACCAAGTTCGGAACCTTCTTCACGCCCTGGTGTCGGGATCTGAAAACGGCGAATCGCCCAGCGGAATAAATTATAATATACAATTCCATAACCAATACCGATCGGAATCAAAAGCCAAGCCCTCTGCGACAGATGCATATTCAAAAAGAAGTCAATCGCTCCTGCCGAATAAGAGAACCCGTGATGAATTCCCAGCATATAGGTCAGTACCATAGCAAGACCAGACATTACAGTATGTATCGCGAATAAATACGGAGAAGCAAACAAAAACGCGAATTCAATCTGCTCTGAAACCCCGGTCAGAAAACAAACCAAAGCCGCTCGCATGAAAGTCTTTTTAATTTTAGGCTTCAAGTCCTCGCGCGCTTCCTGAATAATTGCAAAAGCAATGGCTGGCAGTGCGAACATCATAATCGGAAACAAACCCGCCATAAAAATACCCGCCGTAGGATCGCCTGCAAAAAAACGTGGCAAATCCCCCTGAACGACAGTGCTACCATCAGGAGTTGTAAAGTTTCCAAACTGAAACCAAAACACATTGTTGAGAATATGGTGAAGACCGAAGGCTGTTAGTACTCTATATAGCACTCCATAAATAAAAACGCCAAATCCGCCTGTCTGCAATATTCCTTGAAAAAGATCATCCAATCCTCTTTGCAGCAGTGGAGAGATCCCTAACATCACCCATGCAAAGCCAGCCGAAAACAATCCCATAAACAGCAAAACAAAACGCGACCCTCCAAAGAACTGTATCGCCTCTGGAAGCTTGATATTTTTGAACCGGTTTTGAGCGATACCGGCAACTATACCCAGCAAAATTCCGATAAGTGTTGCAGGTTGTACAAGCCCGTCTCCCATATGGGTAACAATCCGGTCGTAAGTGAACATTCCAGCCAATGCGGCAAGACCCGCCGTTCCAGCTTGATTGGATAATCCCCATGCTACACCCACAGCGAATAAATAAGGCATAAAATAAAAGATTCCCTGCCCAGCGTATGTAGCCACTTCGGATACCGAAGAAAGTCCCCATGCAGACCAAGGTAAGCTGCCCAAACTAAGCAAAATGGCTGCCGCCGGCAGTACCATGGTAGGAAGCATTATGGCTCTGCCCAATTGCTGCAATGATCCGAGCCAATTCAAGGCTACCCTCTCCTTTCTTTCTATATTGAATGGTAAGCGCTGCGGGGGTTTTTGTCAAAATAAACTGAAGGAAAAGTTCAGGGTATATTTAAAACAAATACACACTCACTCCTCAATAAAATCACCTAGAAACACCATTCTCTGGGCTCGGGATTCCAAAGCACTAAAGCAAACAATGCTAAAGTTGGTTAAAACCGATAAAAAGTTGCTCTAAATGAATGTGCGTCTCTAATAATGCTTCAAGTGTATAGTTATATTTATTGAATGAAGTTTTGTATGCTGACTGAGTCTCTTTCTTTTGCTGCCGATGATTATAAAAGAAATTAATTGTACTTTGTGCAACTATTTATATCCTAGAAGCACTGAAATCCATATAAGTGTACTTTGTGCAATTATTTTTAATAATTTCGCCCTTTTTCTTACCTTTGGTGTGTAATAAGTGTACAAAGTACAACTAAACCACAATAGAATAGAGGTATTTCCGATATAGTTGTATATAGTGCAATTAATCTACCTCTCCTACCATATTTGATCTGGCCGCATAGCTTTCACCTCGTATTGTCGAACCCGTTCTCCCGTAATTACAGGCTTTATTAGTCCCTTCTCACTCAACGAGTGCAACAATCTGCGCGCCGTTCGAAAGTTAATGCTGAAATGGGTGGTCACATCCTTTGGACGGATTGCCCTACCCAGTCGCCAAGCCAACCGCAGAACCTCCTTCTCCTCAGACAAAATATCCACGCCTGCAGATTTGCGCGCTAAATGAGGTGCCAGCACCAATTGCAAAAGCATCCGGCAGACCTCGGGGCGGTGCTGAAGATCATCAACAGAAAAATGAACCATCTTCCACCCCATTCCGGTCAGAAAAGTGTCCCGATTAGCTGCATAGTTGAATCTCTCTCGGTCCATGTCCTTCACATGGCTTTGAAACCCGTCGCACTCAATCCCGAGAATACCGCCGCTCTGCGGAAGAAAAGCGAAGTCCAGAAATTGAGATTTACGGTTCCAGTCGTACACTTCGTATTCTGGATGCAAATCATCAAGGCTCTCAAACAATGGCCACCATACATTCTGCAAGAACAACTTCTCCGCATAATTATGACCTCTAACCAACCTCCCCTTTCTTTCTCCTGATCTTTCCTTCAAGTGCTTGTTAATGAACAACCCATGTGCTTCTTCAAATTCCATTATGGTATCCTCCCCTATAAAAATAAAAAAAACGCCCTTCACCGCAAATCATGCGGATAAAGGACGTTCTTCGTCTAACTTCAGTATATCAAGTTTAAATGGTGATTTGCATTAGAAATTGTATAGGCTGTACAGCCGTCGTAATCAAACAACGCTTATTTACGCCCATGCATCGTGATTGCTTCCTCGACCTTGATACAGCGGTCCATAATTGCCGTCATACCGTGCTCAGCAGCGATTTCAGCGGCTTCCTGGCTAATGATACCCTGCTGGAGCCAGAGCACACGTGCGCCGATGTCAGCGGCCTCCTGTGCTACCTTTGCGCAGTATTCGCTTCGACGGAACACATTGACAATGTCCACCGGCTCTGGAATTTCCGCTAACGTATGATAGCACTTTTCTCCCAATATTTCACCATCAACCAATGGGTTTACAGGGATAATCCGATATCCCCGACTTTGCATAGCACCCGCGACCATATAGGAGGTACGATCTGTTTTGTCAGACAGGCCAACAACTGCAATATTACCTGCAGAAGCAAGGATATCTCCGATCTGTTCCCGACTTGGATTCTCAAAGCTCATACATAGTGCCCCTTTCCATAGTTACACTTTATGATCCTTATATAACTGAAGCTAAATTCACTAGCTCCCTTACTTCTATTGTACCCACTCCACATTCGCACCAAGCGCACGCAGATGATCAAAGTATTGTGGATACGACTTAGCGACATGGTGAGCATCCTTGATCAAAAGTGGTTTTCGCGCTCGTAAACCTACTACGGACAACGCCATAATTACACGGTGGTCGTAATGCGCGTTAATGGTCACACCACCTTCAACGCCTTCAGGCATGCCGTGAACGATAATTTCATCGCGGCGTTCCTCAACATTGGCTCCAGCACGAGTCAATTCTGCCAAGTAATCAGTTATACGATCACATTCCTTATACCGAAGGTTCTCAACATTATAGAATCGTGAAGTGCCTTCAGCAAATACTGCAGCAGCTACCATAGCCAGCACTGCATCGGTGGCAGCATCTCCGTCGAATTCAACAGCTTTTAGAACGCCGTTCCCTTGTACGTGAACTGTTCCCTCGTTATGAGTAAGTGGTACTTCCATCATTCGCAACACATCAACAATGGCTCTTTCTCCCTGCTTACTCTGTTCCACAAGTCGATGTACCTTAACATCTGATTTGGTAACAGCAGCAGCCGCAAGAATAGCCGCAGAGCCAGGATAGTCACCTTGAACAGTATATGTCTTTGCCGCATAGGCTTGACGACCTGGTACTTTAAAGGTCATATAATCATCCGCCGCATGAACCACAATTCCAGCCTGCTCCAATACTTCTAGCGTCTGACCTACGACAACCTTTGATTTCAAATCATCAAGGACAATAATTTCACTATCTTCTTCAAGCAATGGTGTCAAGAATAGTAGAGCGCTTAGGAACTGGGAGCTGACAGCACCTGAAACTGTAATTCTCCCCCCAACAGGTTTGCCACCGCGGATCGTGATCGGCAGCTTACCTTCATTATGCTCTACCTTCACACCAAGCTGTTCTAGAGACACGATCAGGTCGTCATGTGGACGTTTGCCCAAAGAGTCAGGATACGTATTTACGAATGTGACCTCAGGGCTTAAAGCAGCTACAGCCATTAGAAAACGTAATACGGCTCCAGCATTCCCCACATTAAGTTCCTTAACATCCTTAGGTTTACGTCCAAAGCCCTGAATCACAATCTTCTCATCATCTTCTGTGAGTACAGCTCCCAAATCTGCAATACAACGACGGATGGCATCGCTATCTTCACTATGTGCCGGATGATAGATCGTACTTACGCCTTCTGACAATGCAGCAACCAGCAAATAACGAGTGGTATAGTTTTTGGAAGAGAGGGCCCCAAATTCTCCTTGCAGGGATGGCGTTGGCCTAACAATAACGTCCATAATATAAACTCTCCTTAGTAGATATAGTTGTATGTAGTGCTTGTTTGACAGGGTATTCTATGCTTGTGTTATCATTAAACCATTCTTCTGATGAAAAGAGGTCACAACCATGCATAATGTTCCACAAATCACACCGCAAGAATTGCGGCAGTGTCTAGAGACAGGGGAAGACCTTGTACTCATCGACGTTCGTGAAGACGAAGAGGTCGCCTTCGGGATGATTCCCGGTGCACAGCATATCCCCATGGGAGAAATTCCACACCGCACTGAGGATATTCCAAGTGATGCCAAAGTGATCTTCATCTGCCGTTCCGGTGCTCGAAGCCAACGTGTCTGCGAATATCTACAGCAGTTTGGCATTCATGCTACAAATTTAAACGGCGGTATGATTGAATGGAATGAAACACTCTCTTAAAAGCTCAGCCGCGGTAATGCATTAAAATATGTTGCGACACTTCTGCCGCTGTCAGTCCCGTTGTATCGACCGTGTAATGCGCGAACAGGTAAGCTTCATGGCGGTCTTCCATGATACGTCTAACCCGTTCTTCTGCATTGCCGGCGAGCAGCGGACGATTCTGATCTCCGCTAACGCGGGCAATAATCTCTTCTTCTGTTGCCGTTAGCGCAACCACATGCCCTTTACTCAGCATTAAATCTGTATTCCCCGGCGCCAATACCGCGCCACCACCCGTAGATATTAATTTATTCTCAGATTCTAGCATACGCTTTAGTACTGCTGTTTCCACGCTTCGAAAGTAATGCTCTCCATCTTCCGCGAAAATTTCTGCAATGCTTCGGCCTTCAGTTTCAACAATGACATGATCCAAATCAACCAGCTCATAGCCCAGTTCCTCGGCCAAAATAGCACCTACCGTTGACTTTCCCGTTGCCATCATCCCTACTAAAATAATGTTCTTATTTCTTTGCTCTTCGTTCAACTTTTTAAATTCTTCAGTATCCCCAGCCATGTCTATCCTCCAACCGCGATATTTGTCATATCATAACACAGGGTCAAAACATTAGACAATCTGCTTCACATAGTAAATACACATCAAAATTTCAACAAAAAAGGCCCGAAAGCCTCCCCATTTCTGGTGAAGCAATTCGGGCCACTTTTCTAACCTATAAGAAAGTATAAGTTTCACGTTATACA
>NZ_NFUX01000162.1:0-932 GCF_002264385.1 Paenibacillus sp. VTT E-133280 | reverse complement strand
GTCCGATGAAATTCTAGGGGGTGCATTTTTATGACGATTAAAGGACAGAAGTTTAAAACATACTCGGATGAGATCAAAAAAGAGGCCATTCGTTTACATGTGGAGGAAAGATGGACTTATCGGAAAATTACGGAGCATTTTGAGATTCACGACCGAGGGCGAGTAAAGAAATGGATGAAGAAATACCGAGAGCTAGGGGAATTTGGACTACTAGATCAACGAGGGCGTCGTGAAGAATATATCGATCAAGATAGGTATGTTCAAAAGCTCAAACGGGAAAATGAAATGCTAAAAAAGTGTTTGGAAATCTGGATACAGGAGGTGAAACGCACAAATATCGCGTCATTGAGAGCGCCGCAAATGAATATGCCGTTAGCGACCTATGCAAACTCTTTAAAGTCTCCAGAAGTGGATACTACGCTTTCTTGAAACGCAAAGGAGTAGTAAGGGATCAAGCGGCGAAAGAACTCATTCAGAAGGTGTATGAACGGTATGACGGAGTCTACGGCTATCGCCAAATTCAATTGTTCCTGCTACAAGACCACGGAGTTTGGATGAATCATAAGAAGGTACTCAGAATAATGCAGGATTTAGGCATTTGTTCGAGGATCCGCCGAAAACATCGTTGTAATTATGCTACTTCCGAAGGAGATCGTGTGACGAAAAATATATTGAAACGGGATTTCAAAGCAGATGCTCCTAACCAAAAATGGGTGACAGACATTACGCAATATCGCGTAGGGGAAAAATGGCTCTATCTCTCTGCGATTAAAGATTTGTTCAATAACGAAATTATCGCTTATCAAATGAGTGCTAGGAACGACAATGGACTGGTTCTCCGAACCTTTCAGCAAGCGTGGACTCAGCAAAAAGACGTGACTGGACTAATCGTTCACAGCGATCAGGGATTCCAGTACACGTCTCATGCATAC
>NZ_NFUX01000131.1:0-7866 GCF_002264385.1 Paenibacillus sp. VTT E-133280 | reverse complement strand
ATTTCTCGCTTAAACGCTTACCGTCCTTATGAGGACGACGAAGGCGTTTATGCTTGACCTATCAGAAAGTATATATTTGTGAGAGGATTTTTAGATAGCTTCCGATACTAAAGCTGCGAACCGCTCCAGAAACCGGCGTTCCTCGTCATCAAAGCGATCCTTAAGCGGACTGTCGATATCAAGCACGCCAAGCAGGCGGTCATCTTTTAGTAAAGGAACAACAATCTCGCTGTTAGAAGCTGCATCACAGGCAATATGACCTGGGAATGCATGCACATCTCCTACTACAAGTGTGCGTCGCTCTGCGGCTGCCGTTCCGCACACCCCGCGAGATAGCGGAATTCGAATGCATGCAGGGAGGCCTTGAAAAGGTCCAAGTACTAGCTCCTTGCCGTCAAATAAATAAAAACCGGCCCAATTCGTATCCGGTAGAGCGTGTTTAAGTAGTGCCGAAGCATTAGCCAGATTGGCTGTAGCACTTGGTTCGTCCTTCATCAATGCTTCGAGTTGGATTAGAACGGCTTCAAACTGCTCGCTGCGCGTTCCATCATAGGGCATAGCTTGAAACATGAAGCATCACCTTCCTGTACTTTAAATTCAATATGAAACCATTAACTGTAACTAACAACATAGTACAGCTATGAGGGGTACGTCAAGACACAACATTAATTTGTAATATTTTGGGATGGGTCAAACTCCCTCTGTAGCGCTGAACCCTTGTGGTGATGTTTCCAATGAACTGTCATAGGGTAATGCAAGAGTAAATACCGAAGGCTTTGTTGCCAGAAGGAGTGGAATATGCGCGCTGATGTACAGAACTTGTTCATAGGAATCCACATGCTTTATTGTGCCCATGATAAAGATGTGACGATCTCGGAGATGCTGCTCGGACTGGAAGACATGGGGTATCGTGTAGGAGAACGCGAAGTGAAACAGGAATTGGAAAAGCTGACGCTGGACAACTTTCTGACTGCACATAGTGAAGGGTACAGTATTACTGGCACGGGTATTGAAGAGTTCAAGGATATTCGAGCCAAACTTCAGGTGCTGTGTAGTGAAGTTATTCAGGGAGCAGAATGAAATCATTTAACTCAAAGTTTCATAAAAGCGTCTGTATCAAGGGAGAATTAACCTTTTGATGCAGGCGCTTTTTACGTGAGAGGATACAATTTGTTCTTTTCTATGTTAAAAAAATTAGAACTTTTAGCTTAAGGATATACTCTTGAATGATGTATAATTGATAAGTTGAAGGGGGAGCGGAGAATTGTATCTATGCAATGGAGTGACACCTACACTGATCGGTAGAAGATTAAAATTATGTGCTATGACTACAGAGCATGCGTCAGCGTTATTTCAGGTTTGGTCTGATCCGGAAGTTACTCTCTGGCTGGGTGCACCGGCATTATCCTCTATAGAAGAGACGAAGCAGCTTATAGACCTTCTATCACAGATGGCTCAGGAAGAGGAGAGCTTACGTTGGAGTATTATTGGACCTGGGGAGGAAGTCATAGGTAGCTGTGGGTATAACCATTGGCAGCTTCAGGGGGCTTACCGTGGTGAAATAGGCTGTGATCTGTCGCCTGCCTTTTGGGGGCTTGGATATATGAAAGAAGCACTTGGTCTTGTACTCGATTTTGGTTTCAATATTATGGGCTTGAATCGGATTGAAGCGTTCTGTCATCCAGATAATATCCGTGCGGAGAGGCTGGTTCATACGCTTGGATTTCAGAAGGAAGGCTTACTGCGTCAATACAGGCAGATCGCTTCCGGCTTTCAGGATACTGCTCTCTATGCTTTACTGCGCGAGGAGTGGCAATCCACTTAATACATAAAGAGAGGGTTTGGAACATTGAAGTCAACAGGGGATTTAGAACGTAAACTAATATTAACAGGGGTACTGCTGGCCACGTTTCTGGCGGCCATTGAGGGGACTGTAACAGGACCAGCCGGGCCGGCGATTGTAGGCGACTTTCAGGGAATGCAGTGGCTGAGCTGGATATTTACTTCATATTTACTGGCAATGGCTATTACTACACCTATTTTTGGCAAAATCAGTGATCTGTTCGGACGCAAACCTGTATTCATGTGGGGAGCGGCTGTTTTTTTACTAGGCTCATTATTATGCGGCATATCTCAAAGTATGGAACAGCTGATCCTGTTTCGCGCGATACAGGGGATCGGTGCGGGTGCACTTATTCCAATGACCTTTACTATTATCGGTGATATTTACAGCATTGAAGAAAGAGCAAAGACACAAGGGCTGCTAAGCTCTGTATGGGGGATTTCCTCTTTGGTAGGGCCACTGCTTGGTGGCTATGTGGTAGATTACTTAAGCTGGCGCTGGGTATTTGTATTCAATCTTCCATTTGGCATATTGGCCATGGTATTTATTGCACGTTATCTGAAAGAAGAGAAGGTGCGTCGGAAGACACAAATCGATGTGGCAGGTGTTCTTCTGTTCGCAGCAGGCATGGGGGCTTTACTCTTTGGACTGTCCACTGGAGGACAGAATCTGGCATGGACTTCTCCATTACTACTGGCAACACTGGGTGCAGCGGTTATCCTGTTAATTCTATTTTTGTTTGTGGAGCGCCGTGCACCAGAGCCTATGCTTCCACTGAACTTATTCTCAAACCGTAACATCGCGGTATCAACGGGTGCTAACCTGCTGGTAAGTACCTTAATTATTGGACTTTCTACGTATATCCCCTTATGGGTGCAAGGCGTATCTGGAAAAAGCGCTGCAATCTCAGGTTTGCTGCTTGCACCAATGTCTGTAGGTTGGATGCTTGGGTCAATAGCAGGTGGACGGATGATTCTGCGCGCGGGCTCTCGCCGGACGGCAATGCTTGGGTTGATGATGATTGCTGCCGGAGCAATTGGACTGGTCTTCTTGACTGGAGAATCTTCGCAGCTAATACTCTTAGGCTTAATGCTGGTCTGTGGAGTGGGCTTCGGATACTCTTCTACGGTCTTCACGATTATCGCTCAATCTTCGGTTGCGTACGATCAACGTGGTGCGTCCACAGCGCTTAATGCATTTACCCGTTCACTGGGTCAGACCATTGGGGTAGCTATATTTGGTTCTTGGCTGAACTTGAATATTGATCAACTGTTGCGAAAACAACCGGATTCAAACGTAACAGGTGAAGATATTAATAAGCTGCTCGGCTCGCATACAGGAACTAACCTGTCTGGTGAAGTATCCAACAGTTTGCGTGGTGCACTTGAAGGAGGACTTCATTCACTATTCATCGTGATGGCAGTATTCGCTGTCTTATCACTAATTATATCTTGGGGTTTGCGCAAGGGTGTACCTTCGGTAGAGGATGCTACTTCTTCTTTGAAAAAGGCATAACTCATTCTCTAAATCATATAAAGAAGCCCGACCGGGTATTTACCGGTCGGGCTTCTTCGTGCGATAACAGCTTGTCTAACACATATGAAGTAAAAAGCAGCCTAGCCTCTAGCTCTACTTACGGGGAAGAGGGGAAAGCTTCTCAGCTTGCAGGCCCATCTTCTTGAGCAGAGTGATCATTTGTTCCTTCTCTTCATCATTTAGTCCGCTGAAAGCAAGATGAAGACGCTCTGAGTATTTCGGATACATCTCATTCATGAGACGTTCGCCTTCCGCAGTCAACTCCGCGAAAATCACACGACGATCACTTGGACAAGGCTTGCGCTGCAAATAGCCGCGTTCTTCAAGCTTGTCGATTACGTAAGTCACGTTGCCGCTTTGTAGCAGCAGTTTGGCGCCAATTTGTTGAATGGGCTGTGGTCCCTTATAGTACAACACTTCCATGACGGCAAAGGCAGTAGGATTAAAACCTTCAATTTTGCTACCAGTAACAGCATGCTCATTAATGCTTTTAAAGGATTTGGCAAATACCCGGTACAAATGTAGTGTTAATTGTGTATCACGTTCATAAGATTGTATCATGCTTCTCCACCCTTTATCGTTAATCATGTGAACTCGTCGCACGTTCTGTAATCATATCTATTAGTGCACGGTTTACCTGTGCAACGAACTTTGAGATAACAATAGAATACGTGAAAGATCGGATGAAGAACATGTGATTTGTCACAATGAGCAACTTTTAATTATTAAAAATCAAACAATTTTTTGAATATGTTGAAATTGAATGTTTTTCACCTCAGTCTCTGAAAGGATATTAATTTCATTCCACGGTTCAAGTGCCATTTACGCCCCGAGACGGATGAATCTCATTCTCCAATATTTTACTATTATTTTATCGAGAAATAGTAATGGGGAGTGAAGGAAGGATGGAGGAACATCATATTCATGCTTTAAAAGAAAGTAAGCTAACCGCGAATAAGCCATTTATGTTGCTTATCGCTGCACAGCTTGTATCGAACATAGGAGACTGGTTGCATATATTGGCACTATTGACGATGGTAGGATTCAAATGGAATGCTACGCCATGGGAGATTACGGCCCTATCTTTATGTATGGCTGTGCCTCTGCTGTTAGGAGGTCCGTTTGCCGGCTATTTAAGTGACCGTTTCAACCGCAAGGCACTAATGATTGGTTCAGATATAGCCCGTGCAGCGGTGGTTATTTGCTTGGTATTTGCAGGCTCGCTGTGGCAGGTTTATGTGCTGCTGCTGGCTAAGGGATGTATGGATGTGCTGTTCTCTCCGGCCAAAAGCGGAAAGATTAAGGAACTTGTGCCTGTGGCTCAGATGGATAAAGCAATGGCGCTTAGCTCATCTATAGAGCAGATAACTAAAATTGTGGGTCCAGCGCTTGGTGGATTGCTAGTTGCAGCCTTCGGCATATCTGTTTGTTATATGATCGATTCTGCTACATTCGTTTTATCGGCGATCATTTTGCTTGGATTACCGCGTACAGCTGCAATTAAGAAGAAAGATACGGAAACAAGCGGGGGGGATACGGAGGTACGTAAATCCTTCCGCCAAGAAATGTCGGCAGGTCTGCAAGTGATTGCAGGAATGCCTGTAGTGCTGTGTGGCATTGTTATGTTGGTACTGGTGCTGCTAATGCTACAGATCGGAGACTCTCAGATTGTAACGTTATTCCGGGAGATTCCAGGTGTGAACGGAGATCTCCTGGGGTGGTGTGTAGCAGCCAGTGGCTTTGGAACCTTACTATCTGCGCTGCTTGTAAGCCGATTAGGCAGTGGTAAGCATCCGCTTATTTTTATGGGATTAGGGGCTGTAATCATGGGCGTTGTCTTCTCGGGTGCAGGAATCGTAACTGCTCATGGCCAAGCGGGAATCTGGATGAACATTGCTTTGTTTGGGTCCTTCATGTTTGCTGGTGTGGGTGCAGGATTAGCGTTTATCCCCTTCAATTCAATGCTCCAGCAACGGACACCTGCGGAATACACAGGTCGTGTATTTGGAACCATTGGCAGTCTTACAAGCGCAGCTGTTATTCTAGGACCTGTAGCCGGTGGAGCCTTAGTGACAGCATCGGGGCCGGTATCTGCCTTTATTCTATCTGGTTTGCTTACAGGATTGTTAGGACTAGGGTTGTTAATGCTGCGTGGTAAAATCGAACGCAGGGATGAGGCGGCGATCAAGAAGCAGGAAGGAATAGCTGCGACGAATAACATGGAATTTGTAGGACAGACCTCCCTTTGATGGGAGGTTTCTTTTATTCGCTATTGCACAGGGCTTAAGTTATTATTGTGAAAAAAGCAGCTTGATTATTTTCAGGAAAAATATATAGTACGATTAGATAAGTTGCGATTGCCTCTGTTGATCATTTGAATATCATTCATATACGTAATAGAGAATGCAATTTATAATAGTACCTATTAGAAGTTTTAGGAGATGGAGAGTATGGAGAAGGTAGATACAATGATGGATACCGATAGCTACGACGACATTGTGCTCGATGTTGAGATCGATGAAGCTGGCTATGAAGCGGGAGATCCTTGCATATTCGATATTTCTTTTCAAGTGAAGCGAGGGCAACTGCTCGGATTGATCGGACCTAATGGTGCTGGGAAAAGTACAACCATTAAGACCCTGCTTGGTTTGTTGAAGAATACCAAGGCTAAGGTGTCTTTTAGTGGAGTTAATAAATCATACGCTTATGTACCGGAGCAACCTGTGTTTTATGAGGATTTGACATTGTGGGAGCACTTGGATTTAGCGGCCGCTGCCTATGGACTGAAGTACGAACAGTTCGAAGAAACTGCAGAAAGACTGTTGAAGCAGTTTGGTATGGGCCATGTGCGCAATGATCTTCCAGCTGGATTCTCTAAGGGCATGAAACAAAAAATGATGCTAATGCTTGGCTTTTTGGTACAGCCGGATGTGTATATTGTGGACGAGCCATTTATTGGTTTAGATCCTCGGGCTACGAAAGATTTCCTGCGGCTGCTGGAAGCGGAGCGGAAGCGTGGAGCTGGTGTATTAATGTCCACACATGTACTGGATACTGCAGAGAAAATATGCGATGATTTCGTACTGATCTCCGGGGGAAAGGTTGCCGCCTCGGGAACACTCGAAGATATACGCGATTATGCTGGGCTGCCGGAGGCGTCGTTGTTTGATTGCTTCGACGAACTGACATGAGTAAGCAGGGCAAGCGGGCATTTGCTTTTTCTAATGCCAAACAATTATTCAGACGGCGGCTATTCTCTCATTGGCGTGAGCAATCCGCTATTATCCGTACGGCGGCTGATTGGACCGTGCTCTTATATATTCTTATTCCCGGAGGTTTTCTGGGCGGGCGGTTGTATTATGGATTCTGGAATGAGGGGCTACCAGCTTGGAGCGAAAATTTGCCGTTTATGCTCATTCTTTCATTATTAGTACTTCTGATCTGCAATGGGGGCTTGGTGCTATTGTTGCAGGAAGGCGATCTATTATTTCTTAGACAAAGGCAGCGCTGGATAAATACGATCGTATTTCGAGGATTACTTTACAGCCTGATTGTAACATCGCTGAAGTTCGTTGTGGCTTTTGCACTGTTATTGCCTTTTCTGATTCGGGGATTTGAGATGACGTCATCGGAGGTGTGGGCGCTGTTCGCTCTGACCTTGGCGTGCAGCTGGTGTGTTAAGTTACTTGGACATCTTGTAAAAGTACAAAAGCATGGTTGGCGGCGCTGGTTGTGGCTGTTTCTGGCGATCTCCGTCCCGAACGCTATCTATTTCAGAGTAGCTAGCCTTTGGAGTGATCGTCCGCTCTTCATTTGTCTCAGTGCGGTTGTATTTACAGTCGTTGCAATAATCGCCTTCCGTTGTCGCTTAGTGATGCGTGGGACATTTATGAACGACGTGCGCGAAGACTACAAGCAGCGAATGAAGATAGCAGCCATACTGCTTCGCAATGTTCTGGATAAACCTCGTCCGACTCGCCATAAGCCGTGGATTTTCCGGAAGTCACAGCCTTTGCTTAAATCAAAGACTGCCGAGAGCCGGTTCTCTGCGGCAGCGATTAAGGCACTTGTGCGGAATCCGGCCCATTTGAAGCTTTACTTTGCTTTTACAGCCGTGTCCGCTGTAGCGATCCTTATCATTCCATCGGGGTTCAAATGGCTGGGATTTGTAGTCTTAACATCGCTTATGACGTTTTGGCTGTTCTCTTTCTGGTCGTTGTTTGTTGGTGATGATTACATTGGGATCCTTCCGTTTACGAAAGAACAAAAAGCTGAAGCAGGTATGCATGCGGTCCCTATCCTATTGCTTCCCTTTACCATGATTTCCTCCGCACTGATCTGTCTCTCTTTATATGGATGGTGGGGGCTCATCTTGTTCATTCCGGTTGGATACATGGTTGGACTCTTTATCAGCAGAATATTTGGTACGTTCCGGCTGGGCAAAGATTGATAGATAGAACTAAAAACAGCGTGAATTGAGAAGCTTC
>NZ_NFUX01000110.1:0-13637 GCF_002264385.1 Paenibacillus sp. VTT E-133280 | reverse complement strand
GGTGCGTGGGTTCGAATCCCACTCTCTCCGTTCTGAATTACATAAGAAGAGCTTCCATTTTGGGAGCTCTTTTTTGTTGTGTGAAATTATTTTGCGGTGGCTAAATACGAATTATCTGGAATTGAGGAAGTACCTGGGGCAGATCACTTTAAGTAGTGATTTGTCTTTTTTAATCTGAATTATCAATGATCATATTCTATATTTTGGAAGGTGAATAGAGTGAGAAAGGCGAATGTTTACTGAAGTACACTCAAATAGAAGACATTCGAGAAATGGCATTTGAGTATCAAATGCATCATTGGCATCCAGAGACTATTATATTTAGTTCAGAGAAATCGAAGGAAATATATAAAGGCTTTAGTACAGAGTATAAAATCACATTTTATGGTCGAATTGAATGGTTAAATTATGATTTTATAGAACTAACGGCAGAAATAATAGAAAACATCAAAACATATATTGATTGCTCAAACGAAATGTATGTATTGTGGAGTCATAGCGAAGATCCAGTCATACAAAACACATTAGAATCAGCATTAAAGAATTTAAATGATGTAACTGCTGTCTCACCAGATGTATGGCTTTATCGACCCAATGAATTTGTAATTGAGATCTTTCATGATGGAGTTATAAGAGGACATTAAAAATACTCGCCTCAACCTCCCAGTGCATATCATTCACGCTTCGGGCTATTCAGTTCTAGATCGGTCAGAAGGAAAGTCGAAGAAGGTACGACAGGCAGACAGCCTTTCAAGTTTGGGTATACGGACCCTCGTTGGGTGCCTTCAGCTTCTTAGATTCATACCTGCGGAAACCACCTGTTGTAGTAAGGGGAAAAACATTTGAAGGAGGGTAATTAATGGATAATATATTATTGATAATATTTGGAATTATTTTGTTAGTATTTATTTTTTCTGTTTTTATATTAATAATTCGAAGTGCAATCGATGGATCAAATACGTCAAAGAAGATGGATGTTTTAATTGATGAAATTAGAATGCTTAGAATAGAAATTAAGAGCAACAAACATATAATTGATAAGAAGGTTTAAGGTGTTTCATTGAAGCGAAAATGTTCCGATAAGATTGCTTTTATCAAATTAGATACATTCAGTTTTCAAGCGCCCGAATTATACAAGAAATATGGATATAAAGTAATTGCAACGATCGAAGATGCTCCACTTGGGAGTAAGCACTTTTACTAAAAGAAGGATCTTAACCCTGAATAAGATCAGTTAATGAAAGTATTATCAGCATCAATAATCAAAGGAGCAGAAAGACATGGAGCTTTTTAAGCAAATACCCTTGTACAGATTTTTGGCATTATGTAATGAAAGTGGCATGAAAAAGACTATATTAGATTGTGGGGCAGGAGGGGATACTCCTCCACTAAGTTTGTTTGCAAATTATGGATACGCTACTTATGGAATAGAGATGAATGTCGGACAACTCAAAAGAGCGAATCAGTTCGCAGCAGAAAGAGGCCAGACTTTAAACATACAACAAGGCAACATGAGAGAGTTGGCAATAAGCGATGAGTCTATAAGTTTTGTGTATTCTTATAACTCTATTTTTCATATGAGAAAAACAGATGTAAAAGAAGCGATAAATGAAATGAAACGGGTGCTAAAATCAGGGGGATTATTATTTGTTAATTTTCTTACCCTTAAAGATTTTCGAGTGGGTGATGGCGTTGATTTAGGAGAACATCAGTATGAACAAATGGAAGATGATGAATTAGTAATACACTCTTATTATGATTATCATGAGGCAGATTCTATGTTTGATGATATGCAATTAATATATAAGGAAGATCGAGTGCTGGAAAGAAAGTTCGAAGGTGAATGGATACGCCAAGGATTTATTGATTACATATATAAAAAATAGCTGGTTGGTAATAAATGAAGAGTAGAGCAAGTCCAGAGTATCATCCTGGGCTTGCTCTTTTTTATGTCTAAATGATTACAATTCTTAACGTCCCGCTTACACTGCCATGACCCTTGCTACTTGGCATCAAGTTAGAATGGGCTCAAGAAGTAAATTGAAGGAGGAAGCTATGAAAGTTGAGCTGCACTGTCACACGAGAATGTCGGATGGTTCACTTCATTTTGCAGAGCTGCTGGAGCTTGCTGTTCAAGAGGGAATTGGACATCTGGCTGTTACCAACCATGATACAACACAGGGACTAGCTGAGATGGACGAGATGTGCAGAGCACATGGCATCGAATTTATCCCAGGTATTGAAATATCAGGCTATGATGCTGAACGTCAACGTCGAGTTCATATTCTTGGCTATTTTATTGAACAGGATCACAAAGCTATTGATGTTCTATGTAGACCTTTACTTTTACGGCGTCATGAAGGCTGTCGTTTGGCAACTGAACGGTTAATCGAAGCAGGATATAACATCTGCTGGGAGGATGTGCTGAACTATGCCGCGGGTGGAACGGGAGTGTATAAGCAGCATATTATGCATGCGCTGATTGATCAAGGATATACGGATCGAATTTATGGCGACTTATATAAAAAGCTATTCTCACGAGGGCAGCGAGGGGAGCAGCCTGGCATTGCCTATATTCCAACAGAATATGTCGATGCGAGAGATGCAGTTCGAACCATTATTCAGGCAGGTGGTGTTCCTGTACTAGCGCATCCGGGTCAATACCAGAGCTTTGAAGCTGTAGATGAGCTTGTGCAGGCTGGTTTACAAGGGATTGAGGTATGGCATCCACTGCATGGAGAGGAAGATGAGCTTCAGGCACAGGCACTGGCATTGAAATATAACCTGATCATGACCGGAGGGACAGATTTTCATGGCTTCTATGGTGAAAATCCTATCACACTTGGCAGTAAAAGTCCTGACGCTGCAGTTGTGATTGCACTGAAGGAACGCAAGTCATTACTGCTGTGGGGGTGATCAGAATGTCTGAAGAAATGGATATTGTTGATTATTTGGTAGCTTCTATTCAATCAGGCGAGTATGTGTCTGGCGATAAATTGCCATCTGAGCATGAACTTGCAGAACAGTTCAAGGTTCCACGTATGACTGCTCGGAAAGCGTACGAACGATTGCAGGAGCTGGGGCTTATTTATTCCATGCAGGGGAAGGGAAGTTTTGTTCGGGATAGAAAACTGCGCATTCCCCTCGCTCTCTCAGGTGGCAAAAGCTTCAGTAAGAAGATGATCGAGCTCGGATTCAATTATGAATCCATGAACATATTCTGTGAACCTGTGGAGTCGAATCATAAGATCGAAGCAACACTTGGCATTGGTGATGGAGATCGTGTATTCAAAATAGGGCGATTGCGCAAGATCGATGGTTGCCCCGTCGCGCTTCATATCTCTTATGTGGCGGAATCGCTATTTCCGAACATTGAACATGTAGGTCGGGAGATATCTTCCATGTTCGAATTTTATGAACGACATGGATATACAGATTTCCAATTATCAGAATCCATATTAAGTATCACATATCCGATCAAGTATGAACGTGAGCTTCTAGCCTGCTCTAGCTTGATTCCCTTGCTAGTCCTGAATTCAGAGTGCAGGGATAAGGAAACGGGCCGGATGATTGAATGCAGCAGAATTATGTATCGCGGAGATATGTTCACGTATGAGCTGTAGCAAAGAAGGAGGTACGTAAATGAACCGTAGACAACGAACTGAAACATTAATTAATAGCTCATCTAATCTAGCGGCTGTTCTGGCTGATGAGATCAAAGGCCGTTACGACATTGACCTAATGGAGGAACCTAATCATGGTCTAGTAATGGTAAAGGTCAGAGAAACAGCTAAGAAAAGCCTGTTTTATTTGGGTGAGGTGCTAGTTACGGAGTGTAAGGTCCAGATTGCCGGGAAAATGGGTGTAGGACTTATTAAGGGTGACGAGCCTGGAAAATCGTATGACCTTGCTGTAATTGACGCGGCTTATGCGGCTGAATTAGTGGAGACAGCGGCATGGTCTGCCAAGCTACATATGGAACATGCCCTTCTTGAACAAGCCTATCTAGCAGAACACGCTAAAGTAATGCAAACGAAAGTAGATTTTGAGACGATGGACACCGACTCAGAATGAGATCCGAAGGGAGAACATATATGATGCTCGATATGGTTCATGATATTCAATCAGTATACCGCAAATTAGTTCACAGCATGTCAAGACCAGGTACGATCACAAATCTCTCGGAAGAGGCTGAGAAGCTGGATAATCAAGGCGTGTTTCCCAGTACTCAATTGATCGCTCGCACCCTGCTAGATACAGAAGTTACCTTCAGCATTGTTTCTTCGCGAGCAGCAGAGATAACTAGCTTATTTAGCCAAATGACCTATGCAAAGGAAGCTGCCATTGAAGCGGCAGATTATATTTTTGTGCTGGAGGATGCTGTTTCTGGTGCCTGGCTTGAAACGATACAAGCGGCGAAAGTCGGTGAGTTGATTGATCCTCATGCGGCAGCCACGATCATTGTTGAAGTAGAGGATTTATTCGGTGGTACAACATTGCGTCTATCAGGTCCTGGAATCCTGACTACAGCTTCCATAGCTATGAATATGAGAGAAGATTGGGTTGAACTTCGTGCTGATCGTAACGGTGAGTTTCCGTTAGGTGTAGATCTTCTGTTTACAGATGTAGACCATAGAGTTCTTGCCTTACCAAGAACGACACAGGTCGTGAAAGAGGAGGTATAGCCATATGGGTTACGTAGCAGTGAAAGGTGGTACGGAGGCCATTGAACAATCGTTACTACGACTGCAGTATGAGCGATTACGTAGTGGCAAGGTACTAAAGGTTGAAGCCATAAAAGCAGGCATGCGTGGTCTTGTTGACCAAGTGATGTCGGAGAGTAGCTTATATAGCGAGGAGCTTGCAGCGCTTGCCATTAAGCAAGCGGAAGGTAGCCCGGAGGAAGCTGTTTTCCTACTGCGAGCCTATCGCTCGACCTTGCCTCGTAAGCATTATTCAAAAGACGTAAGTTCAGATGAGATGCGTGTCGAAAGACGAATTTCGGCTTCGTTTAAGGATATCCCTGGCGGGCAGATTTTAGGCGCATCTACAGATTACTCTCATCGCTTATTGGATTTTGACCTGATGGATGAGACGGAGATAACGGTTGAACATTGGCTCCAGGAATTCAACCAAGATCAGGTGATTGGCGACGAGCAGGAAATCACTTCACAAGTCGGTTCTGTCCCGAAAGTGCTGGATTACCTGCGCCAAGAAGGTCTGATTGCTGACTGTCCCACCGACTTCAGTGAACCAGACGATGTTACCCGAACGAGCTTAACATTTCCTGCAAGCCGCAGTGAGAAGCTCCAAATCTTGACCCGTGGGCAGACAGGGGCTCTTACGTCACTCGCTTATGCTGTCATTCGAGGCTATGGTATGGTGCATCCCACCGTCGGAGAGCTCCGCGTTGGGTTGCTTCCGGTATACATCGATAGCCCGCTGTATCCTTCAGATAATGAGGGTGATAGTTATTTTATCGGGGATATCAAGGTGACAGAAGTGGAGATGCTTGTTCCTGCCATGGTCGAACGGGAAAACGGGAAGAAGGAATTAAACTTAGAGTTCGGCTATGGATTGTGTTATGGACAGAATGAAACGAAAGCGATCGCGATGAGCATCTTGGACAAAAGTCTTGAGCAAGGTGATAAAACCATACCAACGCAGAACGAGGAATTCGTTCTATTTCATATCGATTCTGTAGAATCAACCGGCTTTATCTCGCATTTGAAAATGCCGCACTATGTTACATTCCAGGCAAAGCTGAACGATGTGCGCAAGACGCGTAGGGAGGGATAGGCCATGCGAATCCAATATAACTTTGCATTTCTTGATGAAGGGTCAAAGCGCGAAATTCGTAGAGCGACATTAAAAGCCATAGCGATTCCTGGATACCAGGTGCCGTTTGCTTCGCGGGAGCTGCCTGTCGGTCGGGGTTGGGGAACGGGAGGATTGCAGCTCACACTGTCGTTAATTGGAAAAAACGATGTTCTGAAGGTTATTGACCAAGGCTCGGATGAATCTGTGAATGCCGTTAGTATCAAAAAGCTGATCGACCGAACGACAGGAGTCCCATCCGTAGAGGGTACAGAAGCAGCTACACTCATTCAATCTCGCCATCGTATTCCAGAGATTCCCCTCAAATCAAATCAAATTCTGGTGCTTCAGGTTCCGATGCCGGAGCCGCTGCGGATGTATGAATCCAGTGAGCTAAAGACGAAGCGTCTGCATGGGGAGAATGACTACAGCGGTGCTTGGTTAATGTTGTTCGAGCAAATTATGAAGTACCGGTCCGTTTCTACAGGTGCAGATCATCCCGTTAGCGTACAAGATCGTTATGTCATGGCACCAAGTCCCATTCCTAAATTCGATAATTCGAAGCTGCATTATTCGCATGCACTGATCCTGCTTGGAGCAGGTCGTGAGAAGAAGATTTATGCAGTCCCACCCTATACAAAGGTGGTTTCGATGGCTTTTGACGATGTTCCGTTTGAGCCTGAGACGTTCAATGGGCATAGCTGCAAAATATGCGGAGCCGAGGATACATTCATGGATGAGCTGTATGACCAGGAAGCGGACGAAACCTACTATCAATGCAATGATACGAGCTACTGCCTAGATCGCTTGAATCAGCAGGCTGAGAACAAAGTGTTAAAAGAGGTGATCTCATGATTGCTCAGCGTCAGCAAGATAAACCTATCATGACCGTGAAGCATCTCAATAAGCAATTTGGCCCAGGCTGTAAGCAGTGCAGTCAACCGGAGCATCGTCAATTGGAAAAAAACTTCTGCCGCACTTGTGGCACGGTGTATGGCTGTCAGGATATTTCCTTCGATTTATACCCTGGAGAAGTGTTAGGGATTGTAGGGGAGAGTGGAAGTGGAAAGTCGACATTGATGCGTTGTTTATACTTCGATGAAGAGGTTACATCAGGCGAAGGGCAGATTCAACAATATAAGGAGGGGCTGCGAAATATTTTCATGGAGTCCTCTCAGCAGAAGAAATTTATACGTAATCATCTGATGGGAAAAGTCTATCAGAATCCCGTACTAGGGCTTCGGATGAAGTTCTCGTCTATCGGCAATATTGCCGAGAAGATGATTGCAGCGGGCAATCGAAACGTTGCGATGATGGAGAATCGTGGCGGCGAGCTGCTGGAACGTGTTCATATTCCCCTTGCAAGGATGAAGGAAGCACCCAAGAATTTCTCCGGAGGTATGCAGCAGCGGGTACAAATCGCCAAGGCGCTATCCAATAATCCTCCCATTCTGCTGTTAGATGAAGTAACAACGGGACTGGATTTATCTGTCCAAGCGAATGTGCTGGACTTGATAAAGCATCTGCAGCGTGAACTGAAGATCAGCATACTTCTCGTATCGCATGATCTTGGTGTTATCCGTATGCTAGCAGATCGAACGATGGTGATGTTAGATGGCAGAATCGTGGAACAAGGCTTAACGGATCAAATACTTGAAGATCCGCAGCACGCCTATACGCAACAGCTTGTCCATTCATTATTATAGAGATTTCTCAGGAGGAGGTCATCTGATGTTATTAATAACAAACGGAACAATTATTACGGATGAAGCCCTACTAGTTGATTATGATTTGCTCATCCATGAAGATCGGATTGCTCAGATTATCCCTCGCGGAGAGGTGACACCAGATGTGGATATGGAAGTTGTCGATGCAAACGGAGGTTATATAACACCTGGCATGATCGACATTCATTCCGATTATATCGAACATATGACAGCACCTAGACCTACTTCACTGATAGATTTCCAGATTGGGCTACGGGAGACAGAAAAAGAACTCATCGGCCATGGGATTACGACAATGTACCATTCCTTGTCGATATTTAAATCTGCCGATTACAAATATCGCCCAATTCGAGAGCCGGAAAATGTACGCAAGCTGATTGATTTAATTGATAGCACACATACCCGTAAGCACTTGGTTCGTCATCGGTTCCATGCTCGTTTTGAGATTGATAATATCGACCAAGTTGATAATTTGAAAAGCTACATTGAAGAAGAAAAAGTGCATCTTGTTTCCTTCATGGATCATACTCCTGGTCAAGGTCAATATCGTGATCTGGAAGTGTACAAGACAACGGTTCTTGGCTACGATACGTTATCGGATGATCGGATTGCGGTACTGATCGAGAATCATCAGACGAAGGAGAAAATGACTGTTGATGTGATTCGGGAAATTGCAGAGCTCGCAAGTGCGAGAAACATAGCAATCGCCTCGCATGATGATGATTCACTGGGAAAGTTAGATCTTGTGAAGAGCTTCGGGACGGCGATCAGTGAGTTTCCCATCACGTTGGAGATTGCTCGCAAGGCTAAAGAAATGGGGTTATTCACGGTAGCAGGTGCGCCGAACGTCATCCTTGGCGGCTCACATACCGGTAATTTATCTGCAACGGAAGCCGTGCAGGATGGTTGCATCGATATTCTATGTAGTGACTATTATCCAGCTTCTATGCTCCATGCTGTGTTCCAGCTCGCAGGCTCTTTTCCACTGGATTTAGTAGAGATGTTTAAGCTAGTAACCTTGCATCCAGCTCAAGCGGTGAATATCGCAGAGGATTACGGCTCCATAACGGTAGGCAAAAAGGCCGATTTACTGATTATCGAACGACTGGAGCCAGATCACTTCCCAGTAGTTACAGGTGTAATTGTAGATGGCAGGCTGATTCAGAAAACGAATTACAGAATTTAATCCAAGGTGGTGATGACGTGGATCATCTGTTATCGATCAAACATCTGTCCAAATCATTTACATTGCATAATCTGAATAAACATATTCCGGCTGCACAGGATGTGAACTTGCATTTACAAGCAGGAGAGTTTGTTGGGATTACTGGCAAGAGCGGAAGCGGCAAGTCGACGATTCTGAAATGTATCTACCGTACATATCTGCCTCATACGGGCAACATATGGTACCATTCGTCGAAATATGGCGTCATTGATCTGACAACGGCTTCTGAGCGAATGATCATTGAATTGCGAAAATTTGAGATAGGTTATGTCTCGCAATTTTTGAATGTGATGCCGCGGACAACAGCAAGAGAGCTTGTTCGTGAAGCGATCATGGAAATGGGACATGAGCAGGAGATCGCTGAAGCAGAAACCGTACGTATGCTGGAGCACTTTGAACTGGATCGCAGCTTATGGGACAGCTATCCAGCTACATTTTCTGGTGGTGAAAAGCTTCGTTTGAATATTGCTAGAGCGATGGTGAAGCGGCCAAGACTTCTCTTATTGGATGAGCCTACAGCAAGCCTTGATCAAGCTTCTAAACTTAAGGTGAAGATATTGATTGAACAGCTAATGAAGGAAGGTACGACCATGCTGGGGATTTTTCATGATCTTGAATTTATGCATGATCTCTGTAATCGAGAGTACCACATCGAGGGTGGGCATATGAGTCTTTCAAGTAATAACGAAAAAATTACAAATTAATTAAATAAAGTAAACATTAAGAATATATCACGAAAATATTCCAGATATACAATGGAGTTAAGAAAGATAAATTAGGATTTGAGAGGGGTAAATTCAAGTGAAAAAGATGTTACTATCAACAATTCTTACACTATCACTTATCACGGTAGCAGGTTGCAGTTCAAATGATAGTGAGGCATCTGGAGCAGCAGATTCAACAACGAAATCAAAGGATACAATCACCATGGTATGGTATCCAAATGAATCAGGGGCGGATCTGCAAGCTACTCGCGATGAATTTTCCAAACTTATTGGCGATGCTACAGGGAAAAAAGTAATTAATCAAACAACAACCGACTATATAATCGCGATCGAAGCTATCGCAAATGGCAATGCGGATATGTCATTTATGGGACCACAAGGATACGTTGAAGCACATGCCAAGAACGATAAAGTACTTCCGCTGGTGGTACCTAGTGGGGAGTCTGGGACGCTCGATGATGCTTTGTATTACAGCTGGCTAAGCGTGAAAAAAGGGGAAGAAGAAGCTTACAAGACTGGTGACAAATTTGCTATCGATAATATTGTGGGTAAGAAATTCTCATTTGTCTCGAACTCTTCTACTTCAGGATTTAAAGTTCCAGTAGCGGGTATCTTGGGTTATTTTGGTACACAGGATAAGTACAAGAGCCTTACGAGCGATGATCTTTTACAAGGCGGCAAGGATGAATTTTTTAGTGAAGTACTTTATGGGGGCTCTCACCAAGGTTCCGCGGTTAACCTGCTGACTGGTAAAGCTGACGTTGCGGCATTTTGTGATACATGTGTAGCCAACTATGTGGATCTGGAGTCCGGAACAGACAGTAAGCCAGGTGCAGTTTATAAAGTGAAGGAAGGCGCTGCAGAGCCATTCAATACCTTGATTGGTAAGGAATTCTCGTTAATTTCTACAACAGCGGTATTGAACTCACCGATTACAATTAATACGGAAACGGTAAGCGCAGAAGATCAAAAGAAGCTTGAGACGTTATTTACCTCTGATGCTGTGACTAAGAATACGAAAATTTTCCTTCCAAAAGATTCAAAGGAAACAGGCATTTTCAAGCAAAAATCAGGAAATGAAAAATTCTTAACCGTTGATGATGCATGGTTCAATCCGATCAGAGAATTGACGCAATAATTGGGCAGCAAGAAGACATTGATCTAACGAGGGAGTTAACTATGACAACGTTATTGGAATTCAAGCACGTATCAAAACAATACAGCAAGGATACAAGAGCGTTATCTGATGTCAACTTCGCTGTGAAAGAAGGAGAGTTCCTGTCCATTATTGGACCTTCGGGAGCAGGTAAATCCACTCTCCTTCGTTGTATTAACCGTATGATCGATGCTAGCAGCGGAGAAATCATGTTTGAAACCGATAATATTATGAATTATAAAAAAAGTGAGTTAAAGAAGCTTCGAACTCAAATCGGAATGATCTTTCAACATTATAATCTCGTAAATCGTTTAAGTGTCATTGAGAATGTCTTGCATGGCCGACTGGGTTACAAGTCGACCATGGCAGGCATACTTGGTCTCTATTCGAAGGAAGAGAAGAAGCAGGCCTATCATATCTTGAACCTTCTTGGTCTGCAGGAGCAAGTTCATAAGCGCTGTGATCAATTGAGCGGAGGACAAAAGCAACGTGTCGGCATTGCACGGGCACTAGTGCAAAATCCTAAACTGCTTCTCTGTGATGAGCCGATCGCCTCGCTGGATCCAAATGCTTCCAAGACAATTATGGAGTATTTGCGGAGGATTTGTTCTGATATGGGGATTACTGTAATTATTAATTTGCATCAGGTGGATGTAGCTATGAAGTTTTCTGACCGCATTATTGGCGTGAACGAGGGATCGATTGTTTACGATGGCCCTCCATCTGAAATCACAAATGAACTGCTGAGAACCATTTATGGAGCAGAGCTGGATGAATATATGACGGAAGAAAGGGATACGTATGCAGGATAGGTTCTTTCTTCGTAAACGTTTAAACACGTCACTCTATTGTGCATTGCTTTTTCTTATCACGATGGCTGCAATCATCATTACACAATATGATATGGTTAAGGGCTTTACGTCTATACCGAAGGCGGCGGAGTGGGCCGTTAGCAACTTTTATCCGAATGCAAAAGCAATGACGCGGCTACCTAATATTCTGGATTCCTTAATGGAGACCTTGCTGGTGTCGATCGCTGCAACAACGGTAGCGGCTATATTCGCTTTCTTTTTTGCTATACTTGGCTCCACTACGACTGGTGTAGGCGGTGTATTTAGTTTATTGAGCCGCTGGATCGCCACCTTGTTTCGGAACATTGATGTCGCTGCATGGTCGATGATCCTACTGATTTCTTTTGGGCAGAGCGTGATGACAGGGTATTTTGCCCTTTTCTTTGGCTCCTTTGGATTTCTAACCCGTGCTTTTATGGAATCTATTGATGAGGTTAGTAATAGCTCTGTGGAAGCTTTACGAGCGACAGGTGCCAGCTATTTCTCAATTATCGTACATTCGGTGATTCCATCCAGTATTCCGCAGCTTATTAGTTGGATTCTATTTATGATAGAAACAAATATTAGACAGGCTACACTCATCGGGATATTAACAGGGACAGGTGTTGGCTTTTTATTCAGCTTATATTATAAAAGCTTGAACTACAGCTCTGCTTCTCTAGTAGTGATCGCAATTATAGCCGTAATATTTATCATTGAAGCAGTCTCCAACTATGTCAGGAGGGTGATTTTGTAGTATGGAACTTCAAGAAGCTGTTCGAGCCCCCTATGAACGAGAGCACTACAATGATCGCTCCCCAGATGAGTTGATCCCGCGAAAGCCGTTCAACAAAGGCTCGTTTGCGATTATAATGACATTGCTCGTGCTCGCTTTTCTAACCGTGTATGGATTTTTCTCCTTTGATTATAAAGATTTGGACTTCGGAGCAGCCATTGATTCGACACTGCAGACACTACGAACTATGTTCTTTTCACCTTCTATTAATCATTTCAATTTCAGTCATGCGTTATACCAGGTGCTAATCACGTTAGGACTTGCATTTCTAACAACATTATTTGGCGCTGTGATCGCTTTGTTTCTGGGACTTTTAGCATCACGTAATTTATCCTCCCCACTGTTGTCGACCATCGTAAGAAGTGTCGTTGCTTTTATCCGCGCTGTTCCTACCGTACTATGGGTACTTATCTTCGCTGTTGCCGCTGGTCTGGGCAGTGTTGCAGCTGTCATCGGTATGACCTTTCATTCCATTAGCTATCTAGTAAAAGCGTACTCAGAATCATTTGAAGAGCTGGATAACGGAGTGATTGAGGCGTTGAAAGCAAGTGGAGCGGGCTGGTGGCAGATTGTCTTTCAAGCCGTGATTCCTTCGTCCATAACATACTTAATTTCTTGGACCTTTATGCGACTGGAGATTAACTTCGCTGTAGCAGTAGCCATGGGAGCCGCGGCAGGAGCGGGTGGTATTGGATATGATATGTTTATGGCGAGTGCATTTTACTATGATGTGAGAGAGATTGGAGCTATAACGTATTTCATTTTAGTCCTAGCCGTTCTGATGGAGCTGCTCGCAACCCGTTTAAAGAAGACATTGAAGGTTAAAGTGTAAAGCTTTCTTTTAATCTAGTTGTAAGAAAAAGCATTTGTTTTGGTTCCAAATTATGTTAAGTTATAAATCTGTTTGACAGAACACACAAGTTAGAGCCTATAAGGGCTCTTTTTTTGTTAGTTAGCGGGAGTGAGGAACATGGATATTAGGAAAATAGAACGTTCAATCACCTATGCAAAAGTCACATCAAGGGGATATGTCTTATTATAACGGTCTTGCGGGACTGATCTTTGGTGGGCTTGCTGCGTGAATCATACTATTGAAATTGTTCGTTACGAGGATCATGGTCCTAGAAGGAAGCTTCTTTATGTTCATGAGATACACGGCGACTCCAGGGAACAATATGAGGAGATCAAGGCAAGGATTAGACGTGATTGGGCTATAGAGAGGATTGAAGCATCGAAGAATGCTACAGGCTGAAGTGGTATGAAAAAAATGCTTGCCATGTCTTTATATTTCTGGTATCATAATTTTTGTTGTCACGTTAAGACAACCTTGCTAAGGCCCGTTGGTCAAGGGGTTAAGACAC